>DLOU01000033.1 GCA_002477275.1 Caryophanales bacterium UBA7476 | reverse complement strand
TTTGTCAACAGTCTGAGAGACTAATCATTTAATTAGTCTCTTTCATTAGTGGTATTACATATTCTTCTATTCTTGGAATTAAAACCCACGCGATTTCCCCATTTTCAATCATATTGTATAATTCTTTCAAATCAATCCATTTTGCTTGAACAACAGTATTATCTGCAAAACATATCTCATTTAAATCAATATCTTTATTAACAATATAAGTTTCATAAATGTAATGATAAGGATCACGCAATTTTGTATCTATTCTTTTAATATCAGTATTTGAAACTTTTATCCCAATTTTAGAATTAATTGCTCTAATACAGGTATCAGTTGGACTTTCACCACTTAAAACATTGCCATTAATACTATTCCAAAAGCCAGGATAATGAATATTATAATTTAAAGTATTTCGTACTAATAATAATTGTTTTTTTGAATTTAATATCCATGCATTTATAGAATAGTGATACTTACCATCAGGTATTTCATCAGTATCATTTATAACAATTCCAGTATTATTAAATTTATCATCATATAAATCCCACTTACTCATTATAATTCCTCCTTATATTGATTTTTTAATATCTTAATGAATTTGTTTATGTTATTAATATTCTTACCATTTTTATAAACAATATATACATTGTCATTAAATAATTGTTCTTTTACTTTAATTTCTTTTACATCTCCATTTGCAATTTCTTCTTTAAAAAACTCCCTATTAACAAAGCATAATCCTAAATTATTCTTTACTAATTCCTTAGATATTATACTATCATTAACTGATATAATATTTTCAAATAAGATACCATTTTCAAAACACATTTTTTGAAATTTACCATTTCGTTTATTTGGACACATTGATATTAATCTCGTATTTCCTAATTCTTTAATTGATTGAATTGATTCATAATTTTTTGATAGTTCTTTTCCTGAAACAAAAGTATTATTTAAAATACATAATAAATCTTTATTATTAGTATTAATTAAATTAGTATAATTTTCATAATCAATTAACACGTCATATTCATCTTCAAATTTTTTAACATCCAATTTAGAATATAGTTTTATATTAATATGGATATTAGGATATGTATTAATAAACTCAACTATCGAATCTTTAAAAATAAAATCTGATAAATAATGCCTAACCCCAATAGTCAATTCCATAGTATTTTTATTATCAAATTGTTCCAAATTTTGATTCAAAATACTAAAAGCGGATTTTAGGTTTTCATACAAATTATATCCATCTTCAGTTAATTCAAAAATCTTATTATCTCTAATAATTAATGTTTTATCTAACTGTAATTCTAACTGTTTTATATTATAACTTAATGATGATTGAGCAATATTTAAATTTTTTGATGCATTAGTAAACCCATTATAATAAACTACATAATAAAAGTATTTAAATAAATTTAAATTAAAATTGTTCATAAAATCACTCCTCTCAAAGTAATAGTTATACATATTATATCATATTTTTTTAATCTTCTATCTTATTAATTGAGAAACTATTATTATCATAAAATCTTTTTAAACCTGACTCAGTTTTTACATCAACTTCTTTTTTAAATTCCATATTTGCATAAAATTGTTCTAATAATTTTTTCTTAAAATTTTCTCTATATAAAAGTCTATTTATTTTATTATCTATATCACAAATCATATCATCAATTGATAATTTTCTTGAAGCAAATTCTATACATTTTCTTACAGCTTCTGCTTTAGTTTTTATGTTATTATCTTTCATATATTTTGATAATAATTCTGATTCTTCTTCGTGTAATATAATACTAACTTCCATTATAAAAATATCTCCTTTCTTCAAAAATAGTTAAAATTTTAATTATAACAGGATATGGGAATGCACCACGAAATTTTAAAGTCCTTATAAATAAAGACTTTTAAAACCTCGTTTATGCACCACCAACCATTTTCGCACTTACGAAAACAACTATTTTTCCACTTTTTAGGTTCAAATTTTAACTATTATAGTGTTTTTACCCTTATTTTATAAGGATTTTAAATCAACTAAATTTAGTGATTTTATGATTTTTTACTTATTTTTGATGTTTCTAATTGTATAACATCATTTATATCATTTTTATAGTTTTCTAATGCAATTTTTGGAATAAATTCTAATAATTTTTCTTTATCATTATCAAAATATTCTAATAATTGTGGTACTAAAAATTTAAAAAAATAATTCATATTTATCACCCCCCTTAAATCAAAAAAGGAGCAAATATTATGCTCCAATTTGTAAAATTTTAAATTTATTTTTTTCAAATTTATTCTTTTTTTCTTGTGGAATTATTTGAATAATATCATCTTCGTTAAAATCATTTATATCAAATAATTTGCCAGTAATTTCTGTTTCAGTTATCTTATAAAAGTTTCTTAGTGTATCAATATAGTTTATAGTTTCTTCCTCAGTTTTATAGTTAGATAAAATAATTTCTCTATCTTTTACATTAACTATTAAATCAAAACAATCATTTCTAAACATATAACCAATGGTTTCTATTTCATTTTTATTGAAGATAATATTAGTAATTTCTATCGTTTTTTGTTTATCAATTTTAACTTCAAACTCATCAATATATTTATTAATGATGTATTGTTTTTGTTCTTTAGTTAGTTTCATCCATAGATTATTTTGTTTAACATAATCAGATTTTATTTTCATCTTTTCTATTTCTTTTAGATTAAAGAATGTATTAATATCTTGTTTATAATCTATCGAATTTTGTATTTTTTCTAACTCATTTATTTTGGTTTTCACAATATCAATTTCTGAATTTAATGATTTAATTTCTTTTTGTAAATCATCTGGTTCTAATAATCCATCAACAAACGCTTTCTTAATTCTTGTATCTTTTTCTTCTAGTTTTGACAATTTATTTTTATATTTTATTATTTCATTTGACGTATCTTTATTCATTATAGGTTTAAATGAATTATCAATTATTAAGAAGAAATCTAACATATCATTTAAGAATTTTAAGATGGATTTTTCACATTTCTTCTCGCTAATTCTCATTCTACATTTTGAACATTGATAATAGATATGTTTTTTGCCAGTTTTACTTGTACTAGAACATCCACCCATAATTTTATTACATTTAGGACATCTAATCTTCTGCATAAAGATAAAAGTATGTTTTCTCATGTAATTCTTTATGTTTTTTTCTTTTCGTTTTTGTACCATTTCAAAATCAGTTTTATCTATAATTGCAGGTACAACATCTTCAAATATTTCTACATCTTCGCCAGATCTTTTTCTATGAACAACATTACCAATATAGATTTGATTAGATAATATTTTATCAACTGTTGTAGTAGGCCATCTTCTATTTAAAACATTTTCTTCTTTAAATAGTTTACAGATAGAACATACCGACATACCATCTAAATAAAGTCTAAATATTCTTCTTACAACTTCAGCTTGTACATCATCAATGATTATTGATTTGTTTTCAGGTTCTTTAGTATAACCTAAAGGTGGCTGTCCACTTATATGACCTTTTTTAGCAGCTCCTACTAAACCAAATTTAGTTCTTTCAGAACATCTTTCAATTTCAAGTTGAGCTAGTATTGTAGTCATTCTAACAAAGAATTTACCAGTTGCTGTTTCAGTATTAATATCTTCTGATACACTTTCTAAGCTACAATCATATTCTTCAAGCATTCTAAAAATACTTTCTAAATCTTGTATAGAACGAGTTAATCTATCTAGTTTATAGACTATAATTTTATTTATTTTACCAGACTTCATATCTTCAATCATTTCTTGAAATTTAGGTCGTTTCATACTTTTGGCAGAAACTCCTTCTTCACGATAGACTTTATAGATTTCATATTCCTTATAATCACATAATTTCTTTAATCTATCTTCTTGTTCATCTAAACTATGTCCATATCTTGATTGATCCTCAGTTGATACACGAGGATATAGACCAGCTATTATTTTCTTTTCTTGCATATTTTTCTACCTCCTTCCTTTTTGAATATGAAAAAAACACAAGAAATAAAATTTTCCTTGTGTTTAAGTGCTAGGTTTTTACAATTATCTCCTAGCATACATTATTTTAGCATTTTAAAGTTGCTTTGTCAGTAGCGAATTTAGTTGAAAATTTAGTTGAATTTTTAGTTGTGCTATTTTTATCTTTTTTCTTTATTTTATAAGGTCTAAATCAAAAAATAAACCTTTCAATAAACTATCAAATAAACTTATTCATTGAATTAAGTATTTCAGTAAATTTAGTAAAAGATATAATTGCATTACTAGTAGGTAAATATATTTTATCATTATCTTCATATAAATAAGCAATTAAAGTAGTTTTATTATTCTTAATGATAATCTTATAAGGTTCTGTTATACCTAAATTAGTATTATTAATCTTAATTAAATGTCCATCAATATAATCAATACTCAAATTACCTAAACTCGCTTTCATTTTAAGTTTTTTCTTAAATTCACAAGGAAATTTTAAAGTTTCTATGGTCGTTTTCAAAAAATTCACCTCCAAACAATGAAAAAAGCCCATAATATCAAATATTATGAACTTATTTTATATAAAGAAAAACACACATCTACAATAGGTGTGCGTGTATTAACCTCAATGGTGCCGACTATAGGACTTGAACCTACAACCTACGCGTTACGAGTGCGTTGCTCTACCAATTAAGCTAAGTCGGCATAAAAGAACTAACTATTCCATTTAGTTCTTCTTTTATCTTTTCTTTTTACTTTTGATACTTCTTTTACAATAGCTTGATTACGACAATCATCATTTACTGAAGGATTTATATATTTATTTTGTTCTAAAATATCTGTAATTTCAAATTCAATAGTTTTATTTTCTTTATTCGCATCATAAACTTCTACTTCAACTAAATCTCCATAATAGAAATCTTCATAATCATCATCAATTGCAACAAGTGATAATGTATCCTCATTAAATTCATATGGACAAGGAAGTGAAGAAATCTTAACTCTACCTTCTATTAAATTATCAAGTTGTACTGTTATACCTTTACTATCTATTTGAATAATTCTTCCAGTAAATTTTTCTCCAATATGTTTTTCCATATATTCTGCAGTTTTCATAGCTACTATTGCAAGTTCACATCTATCCGCAAGTTTTTCTCTTTCTGATGATTGGAAAGCAGCTTGATCAAGTTCAAATAAATCTTCATCAATTTCTTCATCTGTATGTACTTCATCAGATAAAATATATTTCTTTATAGCTCTATGAATAGTATTATCTGGATAACGTCTTATTGGAGAAGTAAAGTGTACATATTCCTTAGATGCTAATCCAAAATGTCCTATATTATCAATACTATAATTAGCTTTCTTTAATGTTTTTAAGAATGGAAGAAGCATAGCTTTTCCTACTTCTCCATATTTTTTTAGTTCATTACCAATTAATTGCATTTCTTTTTGCAAATCATATTTATCATGTCTATAATATGGCATACCTATTTTATTTAATAAGTTAATAAATTCTTGAACCTTCGCACCACTAGGTGTATCATGAACTCTATACATAGCAGGATAATTCTTAGATGCAAGACTTTTAGCAACTGTTTCATTTGCTATAAGCATAAACTCTTCAATTAAATTTTCTGCATCATCTTGAATTCTTTTTTGAAACTCTATAGGCATTCCATTCTCATCAAGTTCAATTTTTAATTCTTCTCTGTCTATATCAAGAGCTCCTCTTGAAAGTCTATTTCTTCTTAATATCAAAGAAAGTTTATACATAGATTTTAAAGTTTCAACAAACTCTTCATAACCTTCAGGAATATCATTTCCTTTAATGACATCATTTACATTTTTATATGTCATTTGTTTATTTGAATTAATTACAGATGGGAAAATATTATACTTAACAACATTACCTCTAGAATCTATTTCCATCTCACAAGTAAGTGTTAATCTATCAACATTAGGATTTAAAGATCCGATACCATTAGAAAAAATAGAAGGATACATGGGAATAACTTTTCCAGCTAAATATGAACTAGTACCTTTATTATATGCATCTTGATCAAGTGCACTACCTTTTTCAACATAATGAGTAACATCAGTTATATGAACACCTAATTTATAATTACCATTTTCTAAAACTTCTAAACTAATAGCATCATCAATATCTTTAGTATCATCACCATCTATTGTAAAAACTTGCTTATCAGTTAAATCACATCTACCAATTTTATCTTTATCAGAAACACTTAATGGAAGATTATCAGCTTCAACTCTTGCTTCTTCAGAAAAATAATTTTCTATTCCATATTTATATGCTTCCATTAAAATATCTATTCCTGCATCAGTACTATTTCCTATAACTGCAGTTATAACACCATCATAATGATTCTCAGAAGTTTCTTCTCCAAGTTCAACAACAACTTTTGATCCAACAATTATATTAGAATTATTATTAAGTTTTATTTTTAATTTTTGAAATTTAGGATTTTCTGGTCTAAGATAATAATCATCTTTTATCATCTCAACATCACCATAAACATCTGTTATTTTTCTCTCAATTGTTTTTTCAATCTTTGCAACTTTTGGTCTAGTATTAACAATAGATACTAATACCGTATCACCATCAATAGCAGAAGTATCACCTGCTAAAGTATACATATCATTTCCAATTAATATAAAACGATTATTATACTTTTTATCTTTAAAAACACCTACTCTATAATTAGTATTTGTAATATGAAAATATCTATCATCAAGTATTATTAAATCATGTCTTAATTCTT
Source organism: Caryophanales bacterium UBA7476 (assembly GCA_002477275.1). Taxonomy (GTDB): domain Bacteria; phylum Bacillota_I; class Bacilli_A; order RF39; family UBA660; genus CAG-417. The sequence continues at coordinate 36,378 of DLOU01000033.1, read as the reverse complement.
TTTCAGATAATATCATCTCAATTAATTCTCTTTTTTGTTCAGAAAAACGAGATAAAATTTCTTTCTTTGTTATACCATTTACTGCCCCTTTTAGTATTTGGTTTAATCTAAATTCTTCATTGCTTATATTCATCCTAGTGCCTCCCATACATATATGATAGTTTAATATATGAGTTTAATATTTTCAATAATTTTTTTAAATTTTTTTAAAGATGTAGTATACTATAAATAATAGGAGGCTTTATGTCAAAAATAAAAACTAATTATGGAAAAGAAATATTATCATATATTCTTATAACAATTGGTATTTTAATAGCAAGTTATGCACTAGAAGGAATATTAATACCAAATACAATACTAGATGGTGGTGTTACTGGTATATCAATTATTTTAAGTAAGATTACTCCTCTTTCAGTAAGTAATTTTATATTAGTATTAAATATACCATTTATATTTATAGGATACAAAAATCTTGGAAAAGGATTTCTAATAAAAGCCATTTACAGTATGGTAGTATACTCCATATCACTTCATTTAATGAGTACCCTATCTCCACTTACTGACCAAATCTTACTTGCTACTGTATACGGTGGATTCATGCTTGGACTTGGATGTGGAATAGTAATTAAAATGGGTGGATGTCTTGATGGAACAGAAAGTGCAGCAATAGTAATTAGTAAAAAAATGCCAGTATCAGTTGGACAAATCATTCTATGTTTTAACCTAATAATATTTGGAGTTGCAGGAATAATATTTGGAATAGATAGAGCCTTATATTCCCTTCTTACATACTTTATAACATACAAAGTAATAGACTTAGTAGCAGAAGGATTAGAACAAGCTAAAGCAGCTTTAATAATTACTGACAAAGCTGATAATATAAGTAAAGAAATTTACAACAGACTGGGAAGAACTACTACTACTATAAAAGGGGATGGATTAGTTTCTGGTAAAAAAGAAGTATTATATTGTGTATTAACAAGAATGGAAATATCTGAATTAAGAAAAATTGTTGAAGATATAGATGAAGGTGTATTTATAACAATAACAGATGTATCTGAAATAATAGGAAATCATATAAAAAAAAGAGAAAAAACAACTTTAAAAAAATTAAAAAGAAAAACCAAAGAATAAATCTTTGGTATTTTTTATAATACTTCTCTAATTTCTGATTTTCCCAAAAGATCAGGAAATACTTCACATAATTCTTTAAGTCTACCATAAAAATAATCTTTATTTTCATTATCATTTATAATTTTACTAGTCTTAATAAATAAAACCAAATCAACAGCATATGCAAAAGCTAAATCAAAATCTGTAAAAAAATCAAAATCAAAATTACTTTTGACAACATCAAATTGATTTTTAATATAATTTTGTAAAAAACTATTTCTAGCTATTTCAGCAAGCTCATAACCTACTTTTAAATCGTCAATATGAAATCTTACTATTGTTTCTCTATTCATAATACCTCCTATAAGGCTAACTACTATTAAAGAATAACATATTTTTTATTTGTCTTCAACTTAAAAAAGTTTTGAATAAGCATTTTATGTAAAATAATATATATTTAATTTAAAAATAATAAAAAAATGGTATAATGTTAATAATAGATATAAGGAGTTGATAATAATGCAAGAAGCATGGGAAAAATTCAAAGGTGGAAGATGGGAAAAAGAAATTAATGTAAGTAACTTTATAAAACAAAATTATAAGCCTTATATGGGAAATGAAGATTTTCTAACACCTCCAACTGAGAAGACAAAAAGAATATTGAAAGTTTATGAAGATGTCTGCAAAGAAGAAGTAAAAAAACATGTTGTTGACATAGATGTTGATACTCCTGCTGGCATAAATGCCTTTAAACCTGGATATATTTCTGAAGATGATGATGTTATTGTTGGACTACAAACAGATGCATTATGTAAAAGAAGTATAGTTCCAAAAGGTGGACTAAAAATGGTTTATCAAGAACTAGATGCTTATGGATATAAAATGAATGAAGAACTTGATAAATTTTGTAAAACTAATTTAGTAAAAACTCATAATGATGGTGTATTTGATGCCTATACTAAAGAAATAAGAAAAGCAAGACACAATAAATTATTAACTGGTCTTCCAGATGCATATGGTCGTGGAAGAATAATTGGTGACTATAGACGAATTGCTCTTTACGGAATCGATAGATTAATGGAAGAAAAATTCAAAGAATGGGATAACATGAAAATTGAAGTAATGAATCAAGATGTTATCAGACTTCGTGAAGAAATTTCAATGCAATATAAAGCTCTAAAAGAAATGAAGGAAATGGCAGAATCCTATGGATTTGATATTTCAAAGCCAGCAAAAAATGCTAAAGAAGCAGTTCAATGGACATACTTTGGATACCTTGCTGCTATAAAGGAAAACAATGGTGCAGCTATGTCATTAGGAAGAGTTGATGCTTTCTTTGACATATATTTTGAAAGAGATTTAGAAAATGGTACTTTAACTGAAGAAGAAGCTCAAGAAATAATTGATAACTTTGTTATAAAATTAAGAGCAGCTAGACACTTAAGAACTCCAGAATATGACGAGTTATTCTCAGGAGATCCAACTTGGGTTACATGTTCTCTAGGTGGAGTAACAATTGAAGGAAATTCCATAGTTAATAAAACATCATATCGTATAGTTCATACTCTTGAAAACTTAGAAAGTGCACCTGAACCAAATATGACAATTTTATGGGCAGAAAAACTTCCTGAAGATTGGAAAAAATATTGTGCAAAAATTAGTATAAAAACAGATTCAATTCAATATGAAAACGATGATTTAATGAGACCTTCTATGGGTGATGACTATGCTATAGCTTGTTGTGTATCTTCAATGCGAGTTGGAAAAGATATGCAATTCTTTGGAGCAAGATGTAACCTAGCAAAAACCTTACTTTATTCATTAAATGGTGGAACTGATGAAATGACTAAAGAAAAAGTTATTACAGGATTTACTAAAAATACTGATGAAGTATTAGATTTTGATAAAGTAATTGTTGAATACTCTAGAATGATTAAAGAAGTAGCCAGAATTTACAGCGATGCAATGAATATCATTCACTACATGCATGATAAATATGCATATGAAGCTGGACAAATGGCACTTCATGATACATATGTTAATAGATTAATGGCATATGGAGTTGCAGGATTTTCAGTAGCTGTTGATTCTCTATCTGCAATTAAATATGCAAAAGTAAAACCAATTAGAGATGAAGATGGAATAATAATTGATTTTGATATTAAAGGAGATTTCCCTAAATATGGAAATGATGACGACAGAGTTGATTCAATAGGAAAAGAGTTATTGAAAAAAGTTTATGAAGAACTATCTTCTCATTCTTGCTATAGAAATGCTCGTCCTACTCTATCAGTTTTAACAATTACTTCAAATGTAGTTTATGGGCATAATACAGGAGCAACTCCTGATGGTAGAAAAAAAGGTGTTCCATTCGCACCAGGAGCTAATCCAATGCATGAAAGAGATACAAGTGGTGCAATTGCTTCACTTAACTCAGTAGCTAAACTAGATTGGAATAATTGCTGTAGAGATGGTATTTCAAATACATTCTCAATAGTACCAGATTCACTTGGAACAACTGAAGAAGATAGAATTAATAATTTAGTACAACTAATGGATGGATATTTTGAACAAGGAGCTCATCATTTAAATGTAAATGTATTAAATAGAGAAATGTTAATAGATGCAATGAAAAATCCAGATAAATATCCACTTCTTACAATAAGAGTATCTGGATACGCAGTTAGATTTAATAAACTAACTAAAGAACAACAAGAGGAAGTTATTTCTAGAACTTTCCACGAGAAGTTATAATGACTAAAGGTAGTGTAAATTCAATAGAAAGTATGGGACTAGTAGACGGTCCTGGAATAAGATGTGTAGTATTCTTAAATGGTTGTAAATTAAGATGTAAATATTGCCACAATCCCGAAACATGGACTTTAAAAGAACTAAATATGACACCAGAAGAATTAGTAAAAAAAATAAAAAGATTTAAGCCCTACTATAAAAATAGAGGTGGGGTTACTTTTTCAGGAGGAGAACCACTACTCCAACCAGACTTTCTAATTGAATGTTCAAAATTATTAAAAAAAGAAAATCTTCATATAGCTTTAGATACAGCTGGATGTGGTATAGGAAGATATGATGAAATATTAGAGAATATTGATTTAGTCATATTAGATATTAAACATACTGATAAAGAAAAATATAAAGAATTAACTGGTAAAGATAATTCTTTATATTTAGAATTTGTAAAACATTTAAATAAAAGTAATAAAAAAGTATGGATAAGACAAGTTATTATTCCAGGCCAAATGGATAATGATGAATATTTAAAAAGTCTAAAAGAAGAAATAAGTAAAATTAAAAATATAGAAAAAGTAGAATTTTTACCATATCATAAATTAGGAAGAGAAAAGTATATTGCAATGAACATCCCTTATCCTATGGAAAACATAAATGAAATGGATAAAGAAGAATGTAATAAACTATATAAAAAATTTAACGAATTATAAAAAAGAACCAACTGGTTCTTTTCTTTTTAAAATTTATCTATTTCAATTTTAACATATTTATTATCTTTTAGACTACTACTAGCTTGAACTAAAGTACGGATAGAATTAGCTGTAACACCATTTCTACCAATTACTCTTCCAAGATCCTCTTCATTAACTAATACTTGAATAAGAATAGTTTTTTCATCATCACTTGGAAACTCTTTAACCATAACGCCATCCTCATCTAATACAAGAGACTTAACAATTGTCTCAGTTAATTCTACTAGTTCCATAGATTAATCTTCTTTCTTATTTTTTTCTTCAGCAAATTTTTTCATAATTCCTGCTTCGCTTAATAAGTTACGAACTGTATCAGTTGGAATAGCACCATTCTTTAACCATTTCATTGCAACTTCTTCATTGATTTTTACACTCTTTGGTTCAGTTAATGGATTATAAGTACCAACTAATTCAATATATTGTCCACTTCTAGGACGATGAGAATCAGTAGCAACAATTCTATAAGTAGGTTTCTTTTTTGAACCCATTCTTGTTAAACGTAATTTAACTGCCATTTTTATATACCTTCCTTTCAACAACATATAATATACACTATTTTTTTAACGGTGTCAACCTTTTTTATATAACACTTATACTTTTTATTAAAAATATAAGTAATAATGTTATAATAAGTTACAAGAAAGGAGACAACATATGAGAGAATACGCACTTGTAAAATTAGATTATGACGATAAAAAAGACTTTGTAGCATTATGTGAAGGAAAAAGAGGAATAATAACTAGCTCAATTGATAATGCAACGAATACTGTTGGAGCACTAACTTATAGAGACATGATAACAGGAGAGAAAATAAAACCACAATATTCTGATAAAGAAACAAGAATCACTGGATTAAGCTACTCTTATTTTCCAACTATCATAGATGGAGAAAAAGCATCTGATTTATTTAATAGTATAATTGAAAATTCTTTAGAAGAATATACAAATCATATAACAGATTTAAAAAATAAAGCAAAATTAAAAAGAAAAGTTAAAACAATACGATAAAAAGAGATACAATAAATATCTCTTTTTATTTACTAATTTCTCTTACTTCTCTTGATAAAGTCAAAATCTTAGAATTATTATTAGCAACTTGTTCCATACTTAAAATCTTTGATGCTTCAGAATAAACTCCAAGTTCTTCACTTAGTCTATTAAGTTCAGAAAGTTTAACCAAATCATATTCACAAACTTTCTCTATTTCAAGTGAATCCATAATATTAAATAAAAAATAATAATAATCACTAAAGTTTTCTAACTTTTTTAAAATATATAACTTTGATGATAAAGTTAAATCAGAATGAATTATTTCATTAAACAAAGTATAATCATTTATATCCTTAAAAAAGTCTAAAACTAATGACGTATCCTTCTTCAAAAACCTAGCAAAAAAAGCTTCTTCAAGGATTTTATCACAAACATGAAATGAAGTTTTTTGAAAATCATCTTTTTTACTTGAAGATTTATATTTATCTTTATCATTTATCGTAATAATATTACTACTAATAATATTTTCTCTTTCTTTTAAATATAACATACCAAACCCTCCTACTTAAATAATACCATATATAATAATAAGTTAAAACCTAAAATATAAAAACGGATGATAAGAATTTGAAATCAAAAATAAAATAGATATTATAAACAAAATAAATATGAATAAATCTTTAATTAAAGTATTAAGTTTAAATTTATCAAAAATAGGAAACATAAATATGTACGAAATAACCATATAAGGTAAGTAATTTATCAAATTATAATTATTTCTAATAAAATCGATAAAAGAAGTTTTTACAAAATTTAAACTATTTAAATCAGCTAGTCCAAATATAGCCCAACCAATATTAATAAGTAAGAAAGAGTAAATCCATCTTATTAATTTGGGCCATTTATTAATTTTATCCCTAAGAAATAGTTTTTCTAAAACAAGTAATATAAAATAGTATAATCCCCAAATAACAAAGTTTAAATTTGCTCCATGCCAAAACCCAGTTAACAACCATACAACAAGCATATTAATAATCCATCTAAATTTACTTACCCTATTACCACCTAAAGGAATATATACATAGTCCTTAAACCAATTAGAAAGTGATATATGCCATCTTCTCCAAAAATCTTCTATAGAAAGTGAAATATACGGATAATTAAAGTTTGTAGGTAAATCAAAACCAAACATCTTACCAAGTCCTATTGCCATCTTACTATAACCATAAAAATCATAATATATTTCTAATGTAAAAGCCAAAGTATATAAAACAAATGAATATATATCCATACTATAATAACTAGATATTTGATGAACAATTATATACAAATTATCAGCAAGAATAACTTTAAGACCAAGACCAATGATAAAATTTCTTAATCCATCAGTAAATTTATCAAAACTTACTTTTCTCTTTTCAATTTGTTTTTCTATATCAATATATCTAACAATCGGTCCTGCAATTAATTGAGGAAAAAAAGTTACATATAAAGAAAAATTAAATATATTTCTTGAAGGTTTAACTTTTTTTCTATATAAGTCAACTAAATAAGAAATAATCTGAAAAGTATAAAAACTAATACCTATTGGTTTACTAATTCCAAATACAGAAACATCAAATTTAAAAAGCACTAAAAATATAACATTAAATAATATTGAAATTATTAAAACATACTTATTCTTCTTTTTTAGAAAAAGAGATAACAAATAATTTATAAATAGTGAAATTAGTATAAACAATAAATTCTTAACACTACCCCATGCATAAAATATTAAAGAAAATATTAAAAGTATAATATTTCTATACTTATTTGGACAAACAAAGTATAAAACAATAAGTAATGGTAAAAATATAAAAATAAATGTAAAACTATTAAATAACATATTTTACCTCCACTCTATGTCAAAATTATTCCCAGATAGTATCCAAAGATCACATAAAAATAAAACTTTATTTATATTATTTTCTTGTACATATTTTTTTATATCAAAATTTTTTTCAAAATCACTTATATACTCATTCAAATTAAGAATATGAGTTTCATTAAAATGACTGGCAATAAGTTCACGATTTGATTTTATATAAGAATCAGAAATTATAAGAATATTATCTTTATCTGGATTATAAAAATTATATTTAACTAGACTATAATCATCTCCATAATATTGATAATAATGATATAAAAAAGGATCACTATATAATTCTGGAAATTTATAAACATTTGAGTTGGGAACTCCATAAGTACCAATAATTTTTTGGTCATATTCATTTAAACTAAATTCATATACAGAAAAAGGTTCCTTAAATTCTCTAACTCCAGATACAATTGAAAGAGTTCCATAAAAATTACTATTTTTAAAGCTAATTTCTGAAGAAGGTTCGTTAATATCATCTTGTTCATAAATCATATTAATAATATCTTTATATCCTTGATAACTACCCTTATAATTCCAATGATGATCCGTCTTGAAAAAATATTTTTTATAAGAATTATAATCACTAACATTTAATGAACTATATGTATATGGATTTTTAAAATTCTTTTTCATTTCTTCTTCTACATCTACAACAGAAGTATTATTACTAAAATCAAATGAATATGACGAAGGAACAAAATAGTAATAAGTATCTATATTTTTATTTATAGAATCATAATCTTTCAAATTCTTTTGTAATTGCAAATAAAATTTATTTTTAGAATATGGATAATAAACCAAACTATCATCACAATCATAAACTCCATAATCACCATCAACTCTAACATAATTATTTTTGCATATTTTCTTTGGTAATTTACTATATTTTATTAATTTAAAATCACTTTTAAAGAAATAGCGTATATCCTCAGAAAAAATAAAATTATCGGCTAATGATTGTTCAAAATCTTCTTGTATAACATTACTATTAAAAAAACGACTTAAATCAAAATTTTTTAATTCTTTAAATTTTGAATACATTCTATTTTCAATTTCAGAATATTCTGCATCATAATCTGGATGAATATATTTATTAATTGTTTCTTTTGAAACAATGATATCAAATATTAATATTGTAATAAAAAAAACAGTAATCATAAAATACTTTCTTATATTTTTCATGCTACCACCATCTCAATTATACATTCTTAAATAAAATACATCAAGAAAAAAAAGAAACACATAGTTTCTTATAAAGTATCAGCATCATCAATGAAATCTTCATTAACTTCATTATCTATAATTTTATCTTCATTATCATCTAATATTTCATCCCATGGATCTTCATTTTCATCAATTGCAATTTTAACTTTTTCATCTCCAACTAATTCAATACCCAACTCTTTTTCAACAGTATAAACTATTTCTCCATTTTCAATATCTACCTTTGAACAAGTTGGCTGTTTTAAACTTCGAACAATAACATCTTGATTAATAGCATCACTATTATTTTTTATATGAACAAATTCATTATAAGGAACTGTCTCCTTAATAACATCTGTTTTACTATTATTATCATATGAATACCAAATATTTAAGTCATAAGTACCAGTAACATTTACTCCATCACTTGTTTTAACACCATTAAAATTATTATTTATAATCCAGCATCCTAAAATAGTTGATGGAGGATTACTCGTTTTTATTCGTCCATTATCAACAAATGTTTTCTTGCCTTTTCCTATAACTGTTTTTGTAACTATCTCTCTATAATTTGCCATTATTTCCCTCCTCATTTTATTTTATGCAAGAGAAAAAAATATTTGACTAATCATTACTTAAAATATTTGTTACATCATAAAAATAATCATTAAGTTCTTCTTTAACTTGTAAAATCATATCATTAACTTTATTTAAATAATAAGAATATAAAACAAATAAATTATTATTATTCAATAAATTTAATTTTTCATCAAGTTCTTTTTTCTTTTCTTTTGAATAATTAGAAAGCACATACTTTCTTTGCCTCTTCTTTACTTCTTCAATAAGTTCAATTAATTCTAAATCCTTACTCATTTCTTCTTTTAATCTAATGCATTCTTTATATTCTTTACTAGATTTTATAAAAAAAACTATTTCATTTAAACATTCTTCTGTTTCATTACTCAGATATTTTTCCATCTAAACTCCATGTCTTAGCATCTAATACTTCAACATTAACTATTTCACCAATTTTAGCTTCACCAGTAAAATTAATTAACTTATTATTATGAGTATATCCAAAATAATTATTATCTTTCTTTTCAGATAATCCTTCTACAAGAACAGAAACAACAGTACCAACTAACTTTTTATTGTTCTCTAAAAAATACTTATTAACAGTATCATTTAACTTATATAATCTTTTTTCTTTTTCTTCTAAAGATACATCATCTTTTAGTTTTGCCGCAGGAGTATTTTCTCTTGGTGAATAAATAAATGTAAATGCATTATCATATTTACAGTAGTTAACCACTTCTAAAGTCTCATTAAAATCTTCTTCTGTTTCTCCCGGAAAACCTACAATTATATCTGTAGAAATACTTGCATTAGGTATTTTTTTCTTCATTTTATCAAATAATTCTAAATAACTTTCTTTAGTATATCGTCTTCCCATTAATTTAAGGATTTTAGAACTACCAGATTGAAGAGGTAAATGTATATAAGGCATTATATTAGGATATTTAGCAATAACATCTATCATCTTATCTGTAAAATCCCAAGGATGGCTTGTCATAAATGTAACTCTTGGAATACCTATCTTAGCAACATCTTCAAGTAATTCACCTAATCCATAATCATCATATAAATCTTTTCCATATGCATTAACATTTTGGCCAAGAAGAGTTATTTCTTTATATCCCTTTTCATAAAGATATTTTATTTCATCAAGAATAGCTTCTTTCTTTCTACTTCTTTCACCACCACGAGTATAAGGTACTATACAATAAGTACAAAATTTATCACAACCATAAATAATATTAACCCATGCTTTAAAGCTAGTTTCTCTCTTTACAGGAATATTTTCAACTAAATCTCCTTCTTTAGAATAGACTTCTATTTGTCTTTCATCAAATTCTATTGCTTTATTTAAAATATATGGAAGTCTATACATATTATGAGTGCCCATAACAAAATTAACCCATTTATATTTTTTTAGTAAAGTATCAACAACGCCAACTTCTTGAGCCATACATCCACAAACACCAATAATTAAATCTTTCTTTTCTTCTTTTAAATGTTTTAATCTTCCAAGCATTCCAAAAGCTTTGTTGTGTGCATTTTCTCTAATAGAGCAAGTATTTAACATAACAAGATCAGCTTTTTCATAATCATCTATTTCTTCATAACCCATTTCTTCAAGCATTGCTTTAATATTTTCAGTATCATGCTCATTCATCTGACAACCATAAGTTTTAATAAAATAAGTTTTCCCTTTATATTTATCTTTAAATTCACTATCAATATTATAAGTAACAGTCTTATAATTCTTATTTCTTTTTTTCGCTTCAATATAATCAGGTAAATTCATAGACATCACTCCTTAAACCTAATAGATATTTTAACATCTTTATAAGATTTTTTCCACTATAATACAAAAAAAATAAAAAGCCTTTCAGCTTTTTATTTACAAGTATAACCTTGTCCTTCTAAAGTTTTTTTGTTAACTGAATATTTTTCACTACCAGTTAAATCAAGAGCTTTTTTCTCATCAGAAGTCATATTTTTATAATCAAAATCAATATTTACATCAATTTCTGAATCGCTCTTCTTTACAGTATCAATCTTAACATGTTCATAACTACCATATTGACTTTCATATTGTTGTTTAAATCTACTAACAAATGTATCAGCATATGATTTATATGAGTCTGGTAAGTTTACAACTACAGTTGTATTCATTGTATCAACTTTATTGTTTACAAACTTTACATTAACTGTTTGAAGCATGTCAATACCAGATGAACTAATATCCTTTGTACAAGTAAGAGTTTGTTCTTTTGAACAACCTGTAACAAGTACTAAACCAACCACTGTAATAACTAATAAAAACTTTTTCATAAACACCTCTCCTTCAAATAAAGGATAACATAAAAATAGAAATAAAACAATCATTATATAAATGAATTAATAATCACATCAATATTATTAGTTTTATTAACTAATATATCGTTTTTAATGATATCAATATTAGAAGAAATAACTCCTAATAATTTTTTCATATTTGGCTTCAACTTATCTTTTTTACCAATTTTTTCAATAATAACTTCTAAATTATTAATTTTAGAATACACTCCATAATGAGAATTATTTATATACTTATCAAACATATATTTAAAAGAAAGAACATCTATATCATTAAATCTATTATCATCTAGAATTTTAATGGCAGTACATAAATTATTTGTAAGTACTGCTCTATCCAAAATAGTTTCTCCTCTATTATTTTTTATATTAGGTATAAAATTCTTATTTTTCTTTAACTTTTCCAATATATTAAGAATCTTTAAGTAATTTAATGTAACTAAAATATGTGAAAAAGTATTCCCAGAATAATTTTGATGATTTACATCCCACTCTTTATTTTTCATATTTTCTAAAACTAAATCATAGCTTTTCTTATTAAGTAAAGCCATCATTACATTATTACCTTCTGAATCAATAGTATTTATAATACTTTTATCCAAACTAAGTATTCTACCGACAACCTCTGTATATCCCTCTTTGATAAGTCCAAAAATCATATTTGGCTTTTCAAGGCAAACTCTAACTGCTTGCTCTTCATTATAAAATTGCATTTAAACACCTCTCTACCACGGGATAGCTCACTATACTATCATCAAAAAACTTGTTTGTCAAATATATCACCATAGTTATTAAGGGTATTAAAAATTTTTTTAAACAAAAAAAAGAAAACTATTCAGCTTTCTAATCTAAACTTTTAAATTCATAAATGTAAGCCTTATCACCAATTTTACAAAAAAGTTGATAAGTATATTTATAGGTATCATGATCAGTTAGTTTAACTCTGACACCACTTATATTATTAACATCTGTTGAAACAGTATTATTTCTATATTTATAACAAGAATGATTTTTTCTAGATGATTTAAATTCAGATACATATTCACCATCAATTAAATCATCCAAAGTAATAAGGTGTCCACCATTTCTTAAATCTCCAGATACACCATTTATTTTCTCATATTCTTTTTCTTCTTCTTGTAAATCATAGCCTTCTTTTTGCATGTATAATTTTGCACCAGCAATCATAGATTCGCCATACAATTCAAATTCACGTGTTGAATTAGTAGTTAAAGTTCTCATTAAAGCAGGAAAACCTAAAAAAGTAATTAATCCCATTATAATTATTACAACAAGTAACTCTATTAAAGTAAAACCTCTTTTACTCATATCATCAACCCATCTTTCAAATATATTATAGCACATATCAAAAAAAAATAACATAAATTATTATAGGTGATATATATGAATAGAAAAAGGCATCCATTCTATTGTAGGTGTAATATGTGTAAGCAAAGAAGAAGAACGTCATTATTTTATTTAGGACTAATTTTTTGTTTAAGTATAATTATCTTCTATCAAGTATTAATATTAGTATTTATAACAACTAGAATAAATGCTATTCTATTGCTTATTGAATTTGGAATAATCTTCTTCTTGCTCTTTCTTCTCCTCTTCTAAAATAAATTTACGTGTTATATCTATATAATTAATTAAATTATTTATTTTTAAAGTATTATCACATACATTATCAGAAAAATTAATTTTAGAAGGAATAATTATTTCTATAAAAAATAATAAACGTTCATTATCAGTAAACCTATACCTATGTTGATATTTATTAAACAACATTGTCATATCAAGTTCATAAAAATGGCTTTTATAAAAATTAACAAAATCATAAATTGGACTATCATATTTTGAATAATCAAAATTAATAATTTTAGGATCACTAGAATCAATAAAATGATCTAAAGAAAGATGATTATGTAAAAAAACAATTCTTCTTCTTTTATCATTAACCACATTTTTATACCATTTTTCAACAAGAATTTTACTGTAATTAAGTGTATTGTAAATCTTAGAAACATTATTTAGAAGTAAAAGCTGAAACGGAGCGGGATATATTTCCTTAGAAAAAACTTCTTCTAACTCATCATAATATTGAAATAAATAATTTATTCTATTATTTTTTTCTTCATATATTTCTTTAATCTCATCCAAAGAATATTCTTTATATGATGTAGTTCTAATATGAAGTTCAGAAATAATGTTAATAAGTGAAGCTGCTTTTTCTTCTCTTAACGTTTTTATCTCCGTAATATACTGATATACCTCATAATCATCTTTAAAATCATTTTCTGGATATAAAAAGAAAGAAAAATTTCTGGATAACAAATAATCATATAATTCTTTCTTATCATCTCTTTTTTTTTGTTTTAAAACATATTTATTTTTATCATTCTCTATTATAATTGCAGTATTTTTATAAGAAAATTTAGATATATCTATATTCTTATCTAATAAAAAAGCTTTAACTTTGTTCATTATTAGAATTTGGAATTATTATTTTAGAATTTAAACCAATACTTGAAATATCATTATATTCTTCTAAAATATCTTTATTAATTTTATATTTTTCCATTATTTTTTCTAAAGAATCTTCTTCTCTCATTATATAAATTGAATAGGTAGAAAAACTATCATCTTCATCTGCTAAATTTGAAAAAAGTGAATTTGTAGTTATCTCCTCATTAGATGTCAAAGGAGGAACAGATGATGACTCATTTTTATTAGAAGGAAATTCTAATTCTTGAAGAATATCTAACTCTTCTTCTTTTAATTCATCTATACCTGTATCTATATCTGTATTTCTATCTTTAATAGGTATTTCTATTTCTTTATTTTCTTTCGAATCTCCATCGCATTCTCTATCTGTATCATTTTCTTCTTCAATCACTAATTCTTCTTTTATTTCTTGAACATCTTCATCTAGTTCAATTTCTTCCCTACCTTCAACCAATACATCTATATTACATCTTAAAATAACTTCATCAACAATTTCATATTTAAAATCTTCAATACTTACACTACAAGTATCCTTTTCCAAATTCTGAGTTAAAGTAATTTGAGTTGGTATATTAAAAGAAAAATCTTCTTCTAGTCTACTAGCCTCAGTCATTTTATATTTTCCACCTATAAAAAAGCTACCCTCAATATTACTTGAACTAGTAAAAGTTAAATTATCTTCTAAAGTAATTTCAGTAATCTCACCTATCATTGTAGGAAATTCCAAATCTTTAGTAAAAGAAACTGTTTTTTTCATAAAAATCTCCTCTCAATAAAATATTATGAAAGGAATAATTAATTATTACAAAAAAAGCATCAATGAACTGATGCTTTTGCTTTAATTTTTAATTTTGAAATATCCCTTTTAGAAATATTTTCTTTTTTTAAATAAGAATTTAATTTTTCTTGAATATTATTTAAAACATATTTATGATTTTCATAAATACTTCTAGGTATAATTTTCTGAGAAAATTGTTTCTGATTAGCTTGATCAAGAACAAATTTAACATAAGCAAGAAATTTTAATCTTCCTTCATCCTCAAACAAGGCATTTAATTTATCAAAAAAATAACTTAGTGAAGAAAGATAAAAGTGTGCATTGGAATCATTAATAATAAACTCATTTTTATCACTAAAAAAGCTCATAAATATAATTCTATCTTTAAGAATATATTCTTTTACAATTTTTTCCATTTTATCAGAAGAAAGTTCATAATCGTCATACTCTTCACCTGTTCTCAAACTAATTTGATTATACAAATACCTTTTTCTAATAACCTCATAATAATTCATATCTAATTTATTTAGCCATGAAATAATAGTATTAGACATCTCGTATATATCTTCTTTATTATTTTTAACTAAAAGTCTACCTCTTGAAACCACATCATAAATTTTGTTATAAACATCTTTTCCAAGATATAAAAAATAATAATCATTTTTTAATAAGAAAATAAGTGTTCTGAGAAAAGATTCTATGCAAGCTGTATCTTCATTATTATTTTCATCATTATAAAATAATTCAACAAGTTCATCACTAGTTAAAGTAATTAGACTTTCTTTAACTGTTAATAGACACACAATATACCCCATATTTATTCTATCAATAGTTATTTCTTCATCCATAATTATCTCCCAAATATAGATCTATAAATATCCATATAATCGTCTACATAAATAATTTCAAGCCCCTCTTTTAATTCATTATCAAGTTCATCAATATCATATTTATTTCTACTAGGAACGTATATTAAATTTGCCCCTGCTCTTTTAGCTCCAATTAATTTTTCCCTTAAACCACCTATTGGAAGAACTTTACCACGAAGAGTAATTTCTCCAGTCATAGCAATATTACTTGGAACAACTTTATTAGAGAAAAGACTAATAAGAGATGTAACAAGAGTAACCCCAGCACTAGGCCCATCTTTTTTTATGGCTCCATCTGGAACATGAATATGTATATCTTTTTTTTCAAACAAATCTGATTTTATATCAAATTTTAAAGAATTAGTTCTTACATAACTAAGAGCGATTCGAGCAGATTCTTGCATAACATTACCAAGAGAACCTGTTAATAAAAGTTTATTATCACCATCATAACAAGTTGACTCAATAGGAAGAATATCTCCACCAAAAGGAGTATAACAAAGTCCATTAACAATACCTACTTTATTATTATCTTCTATTTTTTCATATTCAAATCTACCCTTACCTAATAATTCAGATATTAATTCTTTAGTAACAATATATGAAGCCACCGTTGAATCAGTAAGCATTTTTTTAACTATTTTTCTTAAAATGCTTTGTATTTCTCTTTGTAATTCACGTACACCAGCCTCTTTAGTATAATTATTAATCAAAGTACTAATTGCATCATCCTCAAATTGAACTTCTATTTCAGTTAATCCATGCTCTTCAAGTTCTCTTGGTATTAAATAATCTTTTGCAATATAAAATTTCTCTAGTTCAGTATAACTAGGTACCTCAATAATTTCTAATCTATCTTGAAGTTCATATGGAATTTGTTCTATATAATTAGCAGTAAGAATAAACATAACATTGCTTAAATCAAAATCTTCTTCTATATAATGATCAGAAAATTTACTATTTTGTTCAGGATCAAGCACTTCAAGTAAACTACTCGCAGGATCACCCTTCATATCTTTTCTAAGTTTATCTATCTCATCAATTATAAACACTGGATTACTACTCCCAGCTTTTCTCATACCTTGAATAATTCTACCAGGAAGAGCTCCAACATAAGTTCTTCTATGACCAACTATTTCTGCTTCATCATTAATACCACCAACACTAATCTTAGTAGATTTACGATTTAACGCTTTAGCAATAGAAAGAGCAAGACTTGTTTTGCCAACTCCAGGAGGTCCAACTAAACATATAATAGGACTTCTTAAACTATTACTATTTTGTTTAACAGCTAAATACTCAAGTATTCTAGTTTTAACCTTCAAAAGACCATAATGAGTCGAATTCAAACTAGCATCAACTTTTCTTAAATCTTTTTCATCTTTAGTAAATTTATTCCAAGGAAGACTAACCATCCATTCAAGATAATCACGAATAACAGAAGCTTCGGGAGAAGTACTTGGAGTAGACTGATATCTTTTTATTTCTCTTTTAATACGATTTTTAACTTCTCTACTACAATTAAGTTTAGAATACTTTTTATTAAGTCTAGATATCTCATCATCTTTATTATTAGTATCACCAAGTTCTTGTTGAATAACATTTAATTTTTCTCTTAAATAATATTCTTTCTGACTCTTATCAAGTTCATGAGTAACTTCATTTTCTATTTTTTCTTCAAGTTCAATAAACTTAATTTCTTCATTCATATCTTCAACTAAAAGTTTAACTCTATTAATTACATCTAGTTCTAAAACATATTTTTTCTTTTTGTCAAAAGGAAGTGGTACAAAAGAAGCAACTATATCAGTTAGATCTTCAAGTTCATTTATTAAATGAAGTTGTCCCATAATAGAATTAGAAACATATGGAATTTTATTTATATACTTCTCTAAACACTTAATAAGTAAACTTCTATATGTTAAAGTATCTTCTTTTATTTCTTTTTTTATTATCTCTTTATAATTTGCCGTATAAAAAGAATCTTCTAAAAAATAATCGGTTATTTCAACACGTCTAACACCAAATAAGGTAACTCTTGTCTTACCATTAGGAACATCAATCTTCATACGAAGTTCAGCAAGAGTTGCTATACGTGGAAGTTCAGTTATATCAGGGAAACTTACACTTGTATTAAAGGGATTTACAACTAGTAACTCTTGCTTCCCTACTTCTTCAAGTAAAGAGAAAAACTCCTTATCATCAATGTTATCTGTCTCAAATCTAACTTCAGAATTAGGAAGTAAAACTATTTCATTTGATAGAAATACTGTCATTTTATTATCACTCATATAGTATCTCCTTCCAATTTAAATACTGCTTTCTATTATAACAAAGATAAAAAATAATTCAACGAATTTAAAGAAAAAATCAAAAGAAATTTTTGACAAAAAAAAGAAGCTAAATTTTGCCTCTTTTATATTGAGTTAAATCAAGTTTTTCTTGAAATAATAATTCAAAATTTTTATCACTAAATATTAACTTTTCTTTCTCGTCCTTACTAAGCTTTTTTATATAATATTCAAGACGGGAAGCCAAAGAACGTGTTTCAGAAATATAATAACATTCAAGTTTAACTACATCATGAGTGTAAGTATACTTTGCGCACTTTTTATCTTTATTCTTATGTTCTAAGAATCTTCTATTAATATCAGTTGTAATACCAGTGTAAATAGAATTATCACTACATCTAATCATATAGGTATAATACATATTAATTTAAATGACTCTTAAAGTCCTCTTCACTCCAGATAGTAATACCTAGTTCTACGGCTTTATCATATTTACTACCCGGATCTACTCCAGCAAGTACAACATCTGTCTTTTTAGAAACAGAGCTACTTGTCTTACCACCACGAGACTCAATTATTTCTTTTGCTTCTTCTCTTTTAAATTCACTCATAGTTCCAGTAAGAACAAAAGTCTTACCTGCAAAACTTTCATCAAGTACAATTTTTTTGCCTAAATACTCCATATTTAAACCAAACTTTTTTAAAGTATCAATTAATTCTAAATTACTTGAATCACTAAAGAAGTCTGTAATACTTTTAGCAAGTATATTACCAATATCATTAATATTATTTAATTCTTCAAAGGATGTATTAATTAAATTATCTATATTATGAAAATGTGCAGCAAGTACTTTAGCTGTCTTACTACCAACACCTGAAATACCAAATCCAAAAAGAAGTTTCTCAAGAGAATTTTTCTTACTCTCCTCAATAGATTCAATTAACTTAGTAATAGATTTTTCACCATATCCTTCAAGTCTTTGTAAATCTTCTCTATGGCTCTGAAGTAAATATATATCAGGAATACTCTTAATAAAACCAAAATTAAAGAAGTCTTCCATTATTTTTTCCCCAAGGCCATCTATGTTCATAGCATCACGGCTTGCAAAATGTATTAAAGATTCTATTTTACGAGTAGGACATGACTCATTTAGACAAAAATAGTCTACTTGTCCTTCTTTCTTTTGTAAAACGCTACCGCAAATAGGACAATTAGTAATCATAGTAAATTCTTTTTCATTACCAGTTCTTCTCTCTTTTTTTACTTCAACCACTTCCGGTATAACATCACCAGCTTTTCTAATTGAAACTATATCACCAATCTTTAAATCCTTCTCCTTAACGTAATTCTCATTATGTAAAGTAGCACGTGATATTGTAGAACCCATAACTATTACTGGATCTAAAACAGCATTTGGAGTAATCTGTCCAGTACGACCAACTGTAAAAATAATATCATTAAGTCTAGTTAACACTTCTTCTGCAGGAAACTTATATGCAGTAGCCCATTTAGGATATTTTGCAGTATAACCAATATCAGCTTGCATATCTATATTATTAACTTTTATAACAACACCATCTATATCATATGGCAAGCTTTCTCTTTTAGCTCCCATTTCACTTATAAATTCTAATACTTCATTTATGTTATTAACTAATCTATTATTAGGATTAACTTTAAAACCTAATTTTTTCATAAATTCTAAAGCCGCATAATGAGTATGAATATCATAATCAAGTGGATTAGGTAAATGATAAATCCAAACATCAAGTCCTCTCTTAGCAGCAACTTTACTATCAAGCTGTCTAATGGATCCAGCAGCACCATTTCTAGCGTTTTGAAGTGGTTTTTCACCATTTTTAAGTCTTTCTATATTTACCTTTTCCAAAGACTTCTTACTCATATATATTTCTCCGCGTACTTCAATATCAATTTTTTCATTTAAAGTAAGCGGAACTGATTTAATAGTTTTTACATTATGAGTAATATCCTCTCCTACTACACCATCTCCACGAGTAGCTGCTCTAACTAACTTACCATCACGATATAAAAGTGAAACAGAAAGGCCATCTATTTTTAGTTCACAAACATATTTAGGATTAAATCCTTCTTTTCTAATTCTATCATCAAAACCTACTACTTCACTTTCACTAAATACATCACTTAAACTCATCATAGGTATAACATGATTAACTTTATTAAACGAATCAATAACTTCTCCACCAACACGTTTAGTAGGAGAATCATCATAACTATATTCTGGATATTTTTCTTCTAATTCTTCAAGTTCTCGTAAATATTTATCATATTCTTGATCTGTTATAGTAGGATCATCTTTAACATAATAATTATAATTTGCTTCATTAAGTATTTTAGTTAACTCTAAAACTCTATCTTTAACATTGTCCATAAATTTCACCTATACTTATTATACACTAAAATAAAAATAAAAAAGAACAAATACTTGTTCTTTTTTATAGTTTTTGTATTTTCTCCAAAGAAAGTCCAGTGATTTTATTTATTAAAGGAACATCGATTCCTTCATCTTTCATTTTTTTAGCGGTCTCTATCATAGTTTCCTCTCGACCAGCAGCTAATCCTTCCTCTCGACCAACAGCCAGTCCTTCTTCTCTTCCATCATCATATCCAGCTTGTCTTCCTTCGTCAAATCCACCTTCATATGTTGCTAGCTCTTTATCATAACTTTCTCCGAAAGAAACTTCTTCCATTACTTCTTTACTTTCTTCTAGATAATCATTCATAATATTTATCTTTCCTCCTATTTCCTTAGAACTATTTATATTCATTTCATATAATGATAAAATAAATTTCTCTTTTTCTTCTAAGTTTTCTATACCTAAATCATACCATTTTTTTCTTAAAAGAGGTAGATAAACTTGTACAATTATTATTTTATCTGTATATTTTACTTTCCCATCATTTACTGTAAATATTTTTACTGGATCTTTATCATCCTTATAATAAAAATTATTAAAGTTTATTTGTACTACTTTAGTATACTTATAACCAGCACTTCCTTTACTTCTTTTTACCATACTATTATATATTCTAAACATATATTCTAGATTTCTTTCAAAAGTATAATCTTTAAAATTATTATTTATCTCTATATTTATATGTGTGCCATCTATCTCAGCCACATAATCTCCTCTTTCTCCTTTAGAATAATACTTCTCATTATCAAAGTCATTCTGCACTAATCTTAAATTATTAAGAAGTTTTTCATAACTCACATCTATAAAATATGATATTAGTTTAGCAGAATATTTAATTCTCTTAGAATTTTGAAACATAGTCTTAAACATTACATCAGATATTATCGATACTTTCTCGCCTTCCCCCAATTCTCTTAATTTTAAAATTAATTTTTTGTCTGACTTAACCACTGTATAATTTTCTATGCAATCTAAGTTATCACCATATACTCTCATAAATCTCTCCTTTCTGATAACTTGATTCTTTTTTATTCTCAAATATATTATTCAAAAAAATTTAGAGTTTTTACCTATAAAAAGAAAAAAACTCGCAAATTTGCAATTTCATATTATAAAAAATGATAAAGATATAACACAAAAATAAGATTCTAATCCCATTTTTCTATTAACCTTATGTAATTCCTAATACTGCTTGGAATTACACTACATATCATCTATCTTTTATTTTTATATTTTTATGAATTAATTTACTGCAACAACCATATCCCAAATGTCCTAAATAACTAGCTATAACACTTCTTTTTTCTTCATCTAAAATTTCTTTATTATTATATTTTTTATATAACCTCTTAATTTTTCTTTTAAATCTTTTTTTCGTTTTATTCGTAACTTTATATATAGTTTTCTTATTCTTTTCAAAAAATCTAAATCCCAAAAATTCTATTTCTTCACTACTTAAATATATTTTAGTTTTTTTATTAAGTTCCAACTTATATTTATTAACTATTTCTTCTATTTTCACTTTTGCAAATTTTAAATATTCTTTATCATTATGAATTAATACACCATCATCCATATATCTAACATATTCCTTTATCTTTAACACTTCTTTAATATAGTGATCAAGTTCATTAAGATAAAACGTTGCTATTATTTGTGAAGACATATTACCTATTGGAAGACCTTTACCTTTTCTATATGTAGGAAGTTTTAAAACTTCTTCTATCTTTAATAATTTATCATTTGTATCTAGTTGTTTTAATCTTTCAATTTCATTTTTCTTTAATTTATTAATCGTATCATTAACATAAGGTTCATCAGTAGAATCAATTATAGAAAATATTATTTTAAGAACTTGTTTATCTTTAATTTTTTTCTCTATTAATTTTTTTGCTATTTCATGATCAATATTATAAAAGTATTTACTAATATCAAATTTTAAAATATAAAATTTCTTATATTTATTTTTATAATAATTATAATTTTTCTTAAATAGTTTTAACGCATAATGAGTTCCCATCCCAACCCTAGTTGCACAATTCTCAAGTATTAAAGTATCATTAAATATATCTATAAGAAAGTATTTAGCTACTAAATGATTAACAATCTTATCTTTTATTTCTTGACTCATTATAATCCTAAGTTTAGGTTCTCTAATCAAAAATATATTATATTTACCAGGAATATAAGAATTATTTGATAATTCTTCTTTTATATTAATTAAATTTAAACTATAAAATCTTTCAAATTTTTCAATTTTACTTTTATTCTTAGTATTCTTTGAAACTATATTTTCATACATATCCATTATTATATTTAAATCTGTAATTCTTTTATAAATATTACCTACTTTCTTCATTATAATTTTTCCAACTATAAAGCATTTTAGCTATCTCCTCTAAATGCTTACTAATCCCTTCAAATTTCTTTTTACCAATTAAATTTTTCTTATATGATAACATTAAGTAAAAATCTACCATCTGAAGTTTTATTATTGATAAATTTCTATTTCGTTCTTTATCATATCCACTATTAGCAAGATATACATATTCTAACATTTCATATAATGAATTACTAATTAGAGCTTTAATTTCAATATATTTATGTGGAAAATTTTCAAGTATATTTTCAATATATATAATTGTTTTCTTTAATCTAACTGCAATTAAAAGTCTATCATTTTTCACTCTAGTTAACTCTTTAGTTTTTATTTCTTTACTACTCATTAATAATCTCCTTAATTTTTTCTAATTTTATGGTAATATTTTCATCAAGTAAATTATCATTTAAATATTTTGTTATTTCGCTTATTACTAATAAATTATATTTCAAGATAGTCTCATCGAAAGTATATTTATTATAATTATTTATTTCAAAATCCCTAATTTTTATTATTTCATCTCTATCTACTACTAAATAATTAATCATATAATTATTTAGCCTACTAATTATATTATGTAAACTTGAAACTGGAAAACCTACTTTAAAAGTATTTGATAATTTATTAAGTTTATATCCAAATAACTTATTTATTATTAATGCATCATTACCTAATATTTCATAAAAATTACCATATTTCAGCATAACTATATATTCTTTATATTTTATTTTATACATATAATATTTTTCGAGCACATACTCACCTCCTTTCAAAAAAAAAAAAAAAAAGAGAGAAAAATTAATCCCCTCCTGTTATCATAGTTCTAGAAATTTTCAATTTTCACTTACTTCAATTACTATAGTTACTAACCTACGATTTCATCTACAATATATATTTTGCTATATTAGCAAGGAAAATACTTGTTTTTCATAGCTTCTCATTACAAATATCAATTACGTAATCCTAAGTTTTATGAAAAGTTGGGCGAACGCCATAGTTGTTGTCATTGTTATAGTTGTTGTTGTTGAAGTTCGAGTTGTTGCTATTAACGTTCCACACGTTGTTATTGTTGTTAGCCGACCCAAGCCAGGCACACTAAACGAAGACCAATCAACCAGGAGTCACTTTCTAGTATTTCCCTATATATCACCAAATGATATATTTAAAGCTTTTCTCCTCCTCTCGGGAATATTTTCTTTTAGAAAATTTCCCTCAAGAAGGACGTGGAACGCAAATTTCTCCGAAATTTCGTTCCTGGCGCACTTCGTGCTTAGATATCAGATGTTGAGATTTCTATAACCGGGCGAACGCCATAGCTGTAGTCATAGTCATAGATGCCGTAGTAGAAGGACGAGTTGTCGCCATAAACGCTCCACACGTAGTTATCGCCGCCAGCCGACCCAAGCCAGAATGATGTATCTGTTATAAATGAATCTTGTGGGCATGTATATTCATCTGCATCACATCCTATACTTGGACTTGTTGCTTCTTCAAAAGTTAATAGTCTTCCTGTTATTGTTGATGGTGCTCCCATTCCTTTTAATGATGTTACATATTGTTCTACATAGTAAGCTATACTATATCCTGATGTATTAAATCCATCATTAGCAAAATTAGGTTCAGTAACATACGAATTATTATATACATTTGGATAAGGATTACCAGAATAACTTGCTCCATTTGCATTATATGGACTTAATAATGTACCAGTTCCATCATCCCAGTAGTTTGTACTTGAGAAAGCTACTGTTGAATAAAAAGAACTGCCATCATATCCAACAGCATCTACACTTTGTAAACCATATCCTGGTGTTGACGGAGACATGTATGTACCCTCATAATTAGTACTTTCATTCTTGCTATATCCTACTAATAAGTTGTATTTTGCAAGTAATACTGTCTTTTCTTGATTACTTGATACTACATAGAAGTCTTCTGTTTCTCCTATTCCGATTATGTCTCCTGGTGTTATTTGCCCTTCATTTTGTCTTGATACATAATGAATTGCACTTGCACTTGCATTTTTATCTATTGCTGTTGAATCTGCTTGTACATAATTTACACTAAACTTGAAATAGTATGTATGATCATTATCATTATCTAAATCATCTGGATCTATTTCATCATCATTTCTATATTCTATTCTTACTTTGTATGTTTCTGTTGTTGGTGTATTACCATTTTTCTTTGCAAGTAAATGTTTATCTTGTATTTCAGAACCATCTGCATATGTTACTGTATAACTTACTGCTTTTGGTAGTGTAGCTGGTGTTTCATATGTACTATCACTATATACTCCATTTACTATTCCATTTGAATCTATCATTGCATCTATCGTTCCATTATTTACTGCATCTACTGTAAATTCATAGAAGTCTCCTGGTTCAGATAAAACTACATTAAATTCTACTTGTGTTTTAGCTGAATCAGTTATTCTAGCTTTGTTATTATTATCAGCTGGAACACTTCCATCTTTTATTTGTACATTATCCCAATATACATTCCACGATGATGCTTTAACATTTGAAGATCCATTAATCTTTAGTTACTTGCTAAAGCTGCATATCCAACACTTATTAAGAGTATTAATACTAAAATAAGTGCCGTCTTTTTATTTTTTCTTCTCTTCATAATTCTCCTCCTATTATAATAATAACCACCACCACCTGATTTTGTCAATATTTTTTATCCACAATTTATGTGACTACGAAGAATTTTTGCGGTAGTTTGCGAAAAAAAATATGAGCAAAAACATACTCATATTTCTTATTTAATCATCTTTAAGTTTACCTAAGAATTTTAATAATTCAATAAATAAATTAATAAAGTCTAAGTATAATTGGAAAGCACCATATATAGCGCCTTTTTCCTCACCTACATATTCTATTAGTGATTCTGCATTTTTCATATCAAATACAACATATCCTAAGAATATTACTATAAATAATATAGAAATGCCTAGTTCAAGCATACTTGATTTTAAGAATATATTTATTACACTAACTATCATTACAGCTATTAAACTCATAAAAAGCCACATTGACATCTTAGATAAATTCTTCTTAGTGTTGTATCCAATAAATGAGAATATACCAAACACAAGTGATGTTGCTAAGAAGACTGAAATAATACTCATTAAGTCATAAACTAAGAATATTAATCCAAATGTAAATCCAGTAATTACTGAATATAATATATAACATATCTTAGCAGTAGTAACACTCATCTTACTAAGTCTTGTTGAAAAGAATATTGCAATAGCAAATTCAACTATAATCATAATAACGTAACTTGCTCCACTAAATATTTTAGCAAGAGCAATTGGATAAGCTGATACTAAATATCCTGTAGCAAATGTTATGAGTAAGCCAATAAATAGCCATCTAAACATTTTTGAAAATCCCTTTTTCATTTTCTCCTCCTCATAATATTATTATACTACATTTTTATTATTTTTTATATAAAAAGAAAAAGTACTCAAATCACATGATTTAGTACTAACCACAAATAAAGATAAGTGCTCTACATAACAAAATTAAGCATTCTTTTTTTATTTTATCAAATTAATATAATTACCACAAACTACTCTTATATTGTCCTTCATCAATTAGCCTAGAAATAGCACTCTTAACTACATCTAAATCTTCTCTATAAGTTACACCATACCAAGTAGCTGTAGTACTTAATACAGAAACTAAGCCTTCATTATTTTTAATTACTTTATCAACAACATCAGGTAAGAAAAATTCTTTACTAGATAAATCACTATTATCTAAAAATAATTTTAAGTCTCTTTCTAAATATTTAAATATTGATGGATAAAATATAAAGAAACTCATAGAACAAGGAGCATCTTCTTCTACTTTAAAACTTTCACCAGTATTAATAGAAGTTGCTATTATTTCACCATCTACTCTTTCTACGCTACTTTCTATAATTGTATTTAGTTTTCCATCAATAACCTTGCACATTCCCCTTTTAACACTAGCTCTATCATTAATAACTTTTCCTACAGAATAAGCAACCATTCCATAGTTAGTTGAACTAATATCATAATTACTCTTTAAAAATTCCGCTGCACGAACAAACGCATCTCTTCCATAAAAGTCATCTGCAGTTATTACAACAAATGGTTCGTTTACTGAATTCTTAGCACAATAAACAGCATGTCCTGTACCAAGTGGTTTTTCTCTTTCTACATTAATACTATATTCTTCTGGTAAAACAGTATTATCTTGAAATACATATTCAACATTTATACTTTTACTCATTCTATTTCCAATAGTATTTTTAAAATCTTCTAAATTTTCTTTTTTAATTATAAATACTACTTTATTAAAACCTGCATATATAGCATCATATACAGAATAATCTATAATAAATTCTCCACTAGGTCCAACTGGAGTAAGTTGTTTTAATCCTCCAAAACGAGAACCAATTCCTGCTGCCATAACAACTAAAGTTAAATTCATAATAACCTCCTAATTTGTTACTTTTGATAATTTTTTATGATTTTTCATAAGTTTTTTAATACCATAAGGCATCTTAAATGCAACACTTACTAAAGTATTAGTAACTTCTACTACTTTACCAGCACCAAATGTTTCATGATAAACATAGTCTCCAACTTGATAATCAATATCTTCTTCCCTGAACATTTCATTTGTATCAATTTTTTCAGGTATCTTTTTCTCTTCTGGTACATTTGAATGAATTAAATCACTATTTATTTCTGAAATAAATCTACTTACAGGATTTACTTGTTCACGTCCAAATAATGTTCTTTTCTTTGTATTAACTAAATATAGTTTTTCTTTTGCTCTTGTAATAGCAACATAACAAAGTCTTCTTTCTTCTTCAAGTTCTGATCCATCCATTAAAGAATTCATATGTGGAAAAATTCCTTCTTCCATTCCAACAACAAATACATAATCAAATTCAAGTCCTTTAACTGAGTGAATTGTCATTAAACTAATCTTATCAGAATCATCCTTATATTCAGCAGTATCACTAACTAAACTAATTTGCATTAAGAAATCTTCTAGAGATATTAATCCTTCTCTTTCTTCAAATGACTTAGTAATAGATTTAAACTCTTCTAAGTTCTCAAGTCTTATTTCTGCATCTAAAGATTTTTCTGATTCTAATTCTGCTTTCATTCCACTAGCATCTAGTACTTTATCAATAAGTTCTGTAAGAGTTAAATTTTCTGAAACTTTTTTTAAATCTTCAATTAAATTTTTAAATTGTAATTCTTTACCAGATTCAATTGCTTCATACATACTTATTCCTAAACTATCTGCTTTATTAGTTATATTTTCAATAGTTTTAAGTCCAATTCCACGCTTAGGAGTATTAATTACTCTAAGTAAACTAACATTATCTCGACTATTATGAATAAGTCTTAAATAAGCTATTAAATCTTTAATTTCTTTTCTAGAATAGAAATAAAAACTTCCAACTACTCTATAAGGTAAATTTTCTTTCATTATTTCTTCTTCTAATGTACGTGATTGTGCATTAGTTCTATAAAGAATAGCAATATCTTGATAACCCACATCTCTATTATGTAACTCTTTAATTTTTCTTATTACAAATTGAGCCTCATCTCTTTCATTATAAGCTCTATAATAATCTATTTTATCTCCATCACCTTTAGTAGACCAAAGTACTTTATCTTTTCTATTTTTATTATTTTTAATTACATCATTAGCAGCATCAAGTATCGTTTTAGTAGATCTATAATTTTCTTCAAGTAAAACTGTATAACAATCTTTATAGTCTTTTTCAAAGTTTAATATATTTTTATAGTTAGCTCCTCTCCAACCATATATAGCTTGATCAATATCTCCAACTACACATATATTTTTATATTTAGCACTTATCATTTTAGTAAGTATATATTGAGCCTCATTTGTATCCTGATACTCATCTATTAAAATATATTTAAATCTTTCTTGATATCTTTGAAGTACACTAGGATTATCTTTAAATAATTTTATTGGAAGAATTAACAAATCATCAAAATCTACTGAGTTATTTGTCTTAAGTTTTTTTTCATATTTTTTATATACTTCTATTTCAAGTTTTTCATAATCACTTACTGCAAACTTTTCAGCGGCTTCTGGTGACATTAGTTCATTCTTTAAACTACTAATTTTATTTCTAATAGCTTTTGGATTATATACTTTTGGATCTTTGTCCATATCCTTTAATATTTTTTTAACAACTGTAAGAGAATCATCACTATCCATTATTACAAAGTTACGATCATAACCTAATCTTTCACAGTTATCTCTAACAAGTTTTAATCCAAAACTATGAAATGTTGATATCTGTAAATTAGATGCATAATCACCTACTAAACTAATTGTTCTATCTTTCATCTCTTTAGCTGCCTTATTTGTAAAAGTAATAGCTAAAATATTATAAGGATCAATACCCTTTTCTTCAATTAAATAAGCTATCTTAGTTGTTAATACTTTCGTCTTACCAGAACCTGCTCCAGCAAGAACTAAAAGTGGTCCATCAGTTCTAAGTACAGCTTCTTTTTGTTTATTATTTAAATTGTCTATATTCATAATAACTACCTCAATTACAATTATACTAAAAAGAGTAATATATTTCTATAAAAAGAAATCAAGTTGACAAAAGAAAAACATATAGAAATTCTATATGTTCAAAATAACTTATTTCTTCAAATTAAGTACTTTTACAACATCATTACTAAAACATGATGATGTACTTTTATCTTTTGATTCATTTAATTGTTTAAAGTATCTTTGTTTTTCTCTATTTTTTCTATCATTGCAAAGTTTTTTTCTTTGCTCTTTAAAAGCATCTAAAGATTTATATTTATTTAAATCAATAATTTTATCTACTTTAGAAAGTGATACTCCTTTAAATAATTTATTTCCTCTAATTGTTCCATCAGGATTTAATATAGCATGATATGTTCCATCAACAACATTAAAAGACTCTACAACTATTTTTTCACTTACTGGGCTAACATAAGAATAAAAATCACTATCATTAAAATCTGAAGATATTGTTAAAGAAGCAAAAATACAATTATATTTTTCTAACAAACTATTATTAACTCCAAATTCTAAAAAATCCCAAGTACCTTTTGTAATTATCATTCTTCCATTTTTATAATCATAAATTGAATCAACATTTCCACCACTATTAGGTACTTTAAATAAACCTAAACTGCTTATAACTGGAAAAGATGCTTTATCATTAAATGTGTATGATTCCAAAGGGCAACTAAAAATTTCAACTAATTTTCCATCGACTAACTTCTTATGAATCATACAATAATCACAATAAACACTTCTCTTATTTGAATTAACGATTACTATTATATTTTGATCATCCAAAATAAAATGGTCAAGTACATTCGGCGATGAAATCAGTGATTTCATTTTTTTTCTATTATTTACTTTTTGATTCTTATTTATTTCTGACATATTAACCCTCCTACTTTAAGTTTAAAATAAATAACAAAAAAAATCTAGTATTGATACTAGATTTTAAATATTATTTTTATATACTTCTGTATAAATCCATAAGTTGAGATAATTTATTTTGATTTTCTCTTTCTATTCTTTGTTCTTCTTCTTTTGTTGTTTTTATATTAGGAACATATTCATTTTGAAGAACTGTTAATACTTCTTTATAGTTATCACTAAATAAATCATGATTAACACTAGTATTTACAAATGAATCATAGATACTAATATTTTCTTTTGGTTTATCTGAAACATAAACTTTATCTTGTTTAACTTTTGTTGGATTATCAACAATATTAATATTAAGATTAGATTTATATTTAGGTTTAACACTTTCTTCTCTTTTTATATTAACAGGTGTATTAATAACATTTATATATTTATCTAACTTATGAAGATCTCTTTTAACTCTAATAGGTGCATCAACTTCATTAATAAAGCTTCCAAGTTTACTACTTAATCCATTAGGAGCAACAATTTCTTTTTTTGCAACTAATGGTGCATCTAATTCATTTATATATTTTAATGCACCAACTTTCTTCTCTACTGTAACAACTTTAGTTACCTGAGCATCTCCCTTTTTACCATCTATATAACTAATTATAATTTTATAAATAACAAGAAAGATTATCCACACTAAGAATATATTACTACTTAATTCTATTAAAGAATGTACATCAGTATTAGCATAAAGAGCAGTTGAATCAAATACATCTAATTTATTACTAGCTACAATACTTAAAAGTAATACTAGAATGTAATGCATAAAGAAGAACACTGCACTATTTATACCTCTAACAATTGCTCTAGTTTTCTTACTAAACATACTTATCCACATTATTATATTAGTAACAATTATAGCTGCAACATAAACTGAAATATTCGGAAAGTAGAATACTATAAATAAGTTATTCATCATTGCATCATACATTGGTACAAGCGATTTATGATACTTAATTATTATTGCTGCAATTGTAATTAAATAAATAACACCATAAGTAATTTTACTTTCTTTTTTATTTTTCTTATTTGTAGTAGCAAATAAAATACTTAAGAATAAAAGTAACGCAAGTATTACAAAGAAAGATTTATTAGTTTTTGTAATACGAATAACAACATTAATTTTATCTAAAAACGATAACTGTTTCATAAAATTTTCCCCCTTTTATTAAATATCTTGTGTATTTGTCAAATAAGCAATATATACTGTTTGTGTTTTTGAATCATTATTAGTACATGTAACTAGTGTTAATGTATTTTTTTCATAATCCCTATAAATTGAAATTTTACCAGATTTATTTTGTTTATAAATATTATCTATTTTATAAGTATACTTTTTATTCTTATATGTTACGTAAATTAAATCATCTTTATTAAGTTTATACAAGTCATTGAAGAATGCCTTCCAACCTGTACCAGAGTGACCAGCTATTATTAAATTACCTTTTTCTACATCAGGATAACTAGAATTAGGTGAAACATAGATATTTTTTTCAACATCGTTATCTTTATCATTTATATCTAAGAAACCTTTTTTTAGATTAATTTTTGGAATTTCAAGATAACCAATATAATTTATTTGATAAGTTGTAGTTGGTGATGTAGTTGGTTCAGGTTCTTCTGTTTTATTTTCCTCTGGAGTATTAGGTTCATCTTCTTTTTTTGTTTCTTCTTTTTTTGATTCTTCTACTGCTTTTTCATAAAAAACATTTGCCATATAATCATAAGCAATTATTTTCTTACTATGTAAAAAGTTATTAAAAATAAAGAATCCACCGATAATAATAAATATACTTGCAAGCGCTGCTACACCACTTGATGATATACTCTTTTTTTCTTTTTTCTTTTTCATACTATACTCCACCCCCATAATTGTTACTAATTATACCACAAAAAAAGGAAAAAATCAAGTTTTTAAAGTAGTTTAGACTATTTTACTAACTAAAATTTAATAAAAGCATATAATACTTTGAAAATGAAAGGAGGATTATTTTGAAAAAAATAATTACATTTATTATATGTGGAATACTAATTATTGTAATTGCACTATGTATTTTACACAATAAAAAAGTTGATAACAATGATAATTTAAAGGAAATTAAAGTAGCAGAAGTTGCACATACAGTATTTTATGCACCTCAATATGTTGCAATAGAAAAAGGATTCTTTAAAGAAGAAGGATTAGATGTTGAACTTATATTAACACCAGGAGCAGATAAAGTTACAGCTGCTGTTCTATCAAAAGATGCTGACATTGGTTTTTCTGGAAGTGAAGCGACTATTTATGTTTATAACGGTGGAGAAAAAGATTACTTAAAAACATTTGCTCAAGCAACTCAAAAAGATGGTTCATTTATTGTTTCACGTGAAAAAATAGATAATTTCACACTTGATGATTTAAAGGGAAAAACAATAATCGGAGGAAGAGCTGGTGGTATGCCAGAAATGACACTAGAATGGGTATTAAAACAAAATGGAATTGATCCTAAAAAAGATGTAAATATAGATACATCCGTAGCCTTTGCCGCAATGAGTGCATCTTTTATTGGAGGAAATGGTGATTTTGTAAGTTTGTTTGAACCAAACGCATTACAAATTGAAAGTCAAAACTTTGGATACGTAGTTGCTTCTCTTGGAGAATTAGGCGGTGTTGTTCCTTACACTTCATATAGTGCTAGAAAAAGTTATATAGAAAACAATCCAAAAATAATTGAAAAATTTACTAAAGCAATTCAAAAAGGTCTTGATTATGTAAATAATACGAATGAAGAGCAAATAGCAAAAGATATACTTAAACAATTTCCAGACACTTCACTTAATGATTTAACAAAAGTAGTAAAACATTATAAAGAAATAGAAGCATGGCCTAAAACAACTGAATTTAAAGAAGAATCATGGAATCATTTACAAGATATAATGATAGAAGCAAATCAACTTGATAAAAAAGTATCTTATAAAACGTTAATATATGAAAGATAAATTATTAGAAGTAAAAAAATTATCAAAAAATTATCATGATTTAAAAAGTGAAGTACAAGCAATAAATGATATTAGTTTTGAAATATTTGATAAAGAATTCGTTTCAATTGTAGGACCATCTGGATGTGGTAAATCAACACTACTTTCAATTCTGGCAAATATAGAAAATAAAACTAGCGGAGAAATAAAATGGAATAAAGAAGATATTGTGATTGGATATATGTTACAATCAGATTCCCTACTTTCTTGGAGAACTATTCTAGAAAATGCTACTATTGGATTAGAAGTAAAGAAAAAATTAACAAAAGAAAACAAAGAATATGTAATTAATTTATTAAAAAAATATGGATTAGGAGATTACATAAATAAATATCCAGATTCTCTATCTGGTGGCATGAAACAAAGAGTTGCTTGATTCATTAAAAGACAAAAAAAAGAAAGAAATACTTTCTTTAAGCAGCGAGTATATGTCTAATCTTTACTGTAACTTTGATATTAAGATTTTGAGATACAAGAGATGTAATTTCATCTGCAATTTTTTCTAGAAATTCATCTTTCTTTTTTCTATTATCCCAATAATCTTCTCCTGTTAATTCTTTAGTATTCTTTCCATAATGAATATAAATACATAGTGAATCTGCTGGACAATCATTAATTTCTGAATGAGGTCCATAAGCTATTGTAGTATTTGGATCAATATACTGAGTAGTTCTAAAATTATCAATCATAACATCACTATATGTTCTTTGAACTATTTCTAAAAGTTTAGAATCAACATTAAGATCATTAGATTTTATTTTATTAACAAAATAATTTAAATCATCATTATCAAGCTTTTCAATAAAGAAAAAGTTTCTAATATAAATATATGATAAATTCATATGAGATAAATGATGATATATCAATTTATTTTTTAAATCTACAACCCCAAAATCCAAATCACTATTTTTTATCATATCATCATATTTCTTTAAATCAACTTTAGAAAGAAGTAATTCTTCAAATGTCCTAATATATAATCCCTGCACAAAAGAATAAAGAGTAGAATCTTTATCTTTTATTAATCCTTTTTCACTTGCAACTGCAAAATTTACTCTGTTATTAAATATTAGTGAATTGTTTATTTCATTTAAATTATTCATTTAATTACCTCCTAAAAATCTATAACATCATAATAAGTAAAGTTACCATATCCTATATCTTTTGGATAAAGCATATACTCAACTCCACGTTCAGAAACTGTCATAACACGATTACCATTTGAATCAGTTGTAAAACCAGTTACAGCCATAGCATGACCATAGTTTTGGTTGTTATTAAAATGATATGTTCCATCCATTCCAACCAACTCATAAGAGTTACTGTTAACAACAATTTGTTTTCCTTGATTAATAAAATCATTATATTCTTGTTCAGTTATAATATGATCATTAAATGAAGTTAATCCATTATATTCTATACCATATTTATCTTTTAAATAATCTAAACAAAAGCCTGCACCAATATCATTCGTTCCAGTAGTATAAGCTAAGTGAGTAACGCCCTCAATATTTCCTGATCCATAATTACTCCATGTAATATTACCATATGAATCAGTAACAGTTAAATTGTGTGTCCAATAATAAGAATGAATATCTGCAATCATAGCTTCATAATTATAATCAACATTTCCGTTTTTATCAACTTTATACATAGGATAACCAAATGTATTTAAAAAATCTTGTTCACGCCCATCGTATTGTTGAATAACCATATTTGAAATTGCAGTAAAGTGACATCCATAACTACTAATTGACGCAAGATAGGATTCAAGCTGTTCTTCAGAAACAGACCCAAATCTATCATTTATAATTCTTCGAATATTCTCATCTTTTGAAAGCTCATATGCATTGTTGTAAAAATCATCTTGACATCCACCATATTGACCAACAGCTGAATTTCCTTCACCAAAAATCGAAGGAGCAGGTTCTGCTTTAATAATATTCCCACTAGCATCAAAAGTATATTTAGTGCCATTAGCTGTAAACGATTCAATTTTTAATGTTTCTTTGTCAACAATAATGATGTTTCCGTTATTTAATGTAGAAATTATTTTGCCATTTATTTCTTCAATATTATTTATATCTTTAGGCATTACATCCATATTAGCAGCCTCGCAAGCATTTCTAACTGCTGAAGCCTTTACTTCAAATTGAGCAGAAATCTTTCTATCATCTTCATCTAAATCTAATGTTTGAGGTTTAGAAGCACCTGAATGATTTTGAACTTTATTATCATTTTTACTACCTCCAGTACCAGGGAAATGATTATTTAAATCTGATGATGGATTAGATGGTTTATTAACAAAATCTGGTATATCATGTGTATAATTTGTTATATCCACACTTTGATTTCCATATTCAACATCTGAACTAGAATTACCAAAATCAACTGAACTATTTGTATTTCCATAAAAATTCATAACTTCTGAATTATTATTAACAGTCTCATAAAAACTATTTTTTTCATTATTAGAAGAACGATTTAAAAAAGAAGATGCCATGCTACTACTATTACCAGAGCTTATATTACCAAACATTGAAGTTGAAAAATTTGAACCAACCTTAACCATATATTACACCGCCTATCTATTATACTCTTTAATTATTTTATCATATTTTATAATTTTTTTTAAATAATTTATAACATCAAAAAGATATTACTTATTAAAAAAGCTTAATATACTTTTCTGTGTAGAATTATTTTTTTCAACTTCATTATTTCCATTGCCAAATTTAAACACAGGATTAACATTACCAGTAGTTGTTTTTATAACTGGTCTATTTTGATTATCAGTTGCATCAGTTGTTAGATTTCTCAACATTCTTCTAGAATTTGAACTGCCTGCATTTGGATCTAATCGTATTAATCCATCTTTTTGACCCGAGTTTCCTCTATTTGGATCTAACTGTACTAG
>DLOU01000043.1:14070-24225 GCA_002477275.1 Caryophanales bacterium UBA7476 | reverse complement strand
TACAAGTGTTCGAATGTCAATCATTTTTTTTTGATTAAACGCACTTTCCTTATAAATAAAAAAATAGCAATTAAATTATAATTGCTATTTTTTTAAAATATCATAGTATGAAGAATTCTTTGAGTATTGTTAAAATTAACTTTTGCAACTTCATTTAACTTATCTTCTCCAAATTTTTCAACTAATTCTTCACCAATTTTATCTACTTCAGGTCCTGCACCTTTAACTAGTGGAAGGCCAACTTCATCACACATCTTATCAAATTCTTTTAAAAATATATATCTACTAATAATAGAAGCGCATGCAACAGCAAGATTTTTATCTTCTGCTTTAGTCATAAAAGTAATACCACGTTGAATATTGTTTATTCCATTTAAATAACCATAATATCTTTGTTCTCTCGCAAATTCATCTACAATTATATAATCATATTTTGGCTTTTCTTCATTAATAAGTTGAAATAAAACACTATTATGCATAACAGCTTTAATTTGATTCATATTTACATTTTTATTATATTTTTGATTGTACTCAGTATTATTTAGAATTCTACTTCTATATTTTACTTTTTTAGCAATTTGAGGTGCAATTTTAAGTATTTTATCATCACTTATCTTCTTAGAATCACCAACACCTAATTCATCAAGAAAAGAAACATCATCCAATGTTACATAGCATGCAGTAACAACAATAGGGCCAAAATAATCTCCTGTACCAACTTCATCAGAACCTACAGAAGAACAGTTATGATATACACTTTCTTCCTTTTTCTTTTTTTCTTTCTCTTCCTTAGAAACCCCCATCATTTCCTGCCACATCATAGCATCAACATCAGCACTAGTACCTTGAAACATTACCTTTCCAGAAGTATACATAGTTATAACAGTATCATTATCATCTGCTTGTAAAATAACATAAGGAATCTCCTTATCTCTCTTTTTAGGAGTATAATACTCAATCATCTTATCTTGCACTTCTTTATTAACACGTAAAACAATGTTCATAAATTCCCCTCCATTTCAAATAATTATAGCACATTTTTATAATATTTGATATACTTAAAATAGGAGAGTGATATAATGAACTATTTTGATATTATATTTGGAATCATTTTAATAGTATTTGGTATTGAAGGATACAAAAGAGGTTTCTTTAGAGAAACATTAAATTTAGTTGGTTTAATAGTAATTTTATATATATCTTTTTTACTAATGGCACCAATTGGAAATATTTTACTTAAAACACTTCCGTTCTTATCACTAAGTATAATTGGTGTTGAAATGGAAGCATTAAATATATTCTTTTATCAAATCTTATCATTTATTCTATTAAGCATAATACTATATATAATTTGGAATTTTGTACTAACAATAACAGGATTACTATCAAAAATAATAGGATTAAATAAATTATTAAGATTTCCTTTTAGAGTACTAGGAGCACTTGCAGGAGTAATATCTGGATATATAATACTATTTTTAATATTACTAGTAATTGCAATACCACTTAATAGTAGATTTACATCATATAAAGATTCTAAATTAAAAGATCACATAATTAACAATAAATTATTATTTACAAAAGAAGTTGTAAAATTAAATGATTCTATAAATGAAATATATGATTTAACATATGTAATTGATAAAGATGAAAAAAGATTAAAACATTCAAATACATATAATGCCAAAGTAATGGATATAATGTTAAAGAATAGAATGGTTGAAAAAGAAACAATAGTTGAGTTGATAAATAGAAATAAACTACATACATACAGTGAATTAGATAAAGTATTAGAAAAATATTAAAAAAATGGTTAAGTATTCTTAACCATTTATTAGTATATTAGAAATAATTTCCACTTTATAAGGCTCAAGCAAAAGAAAAACTTCTTTAGAAACATTTGCTTCAATTGTAACAACATCGTTAAATTCTTTATAAGTAATTTTAGAATTTGAAAGAATATAGTTTATCTTTTCTAAATCCTCATAAGAAGAAGTAATTTTAATACTATAACCTTCTATAAGTTCAATCACCTGATTAGCATCAATAGCTTGACTACAAGATGAAGAATAAGCTCTAACAAGACCCCCAGCGCCAAGCTTAATACCTCCAAAATATCTTACGACAATACATAAAATATGATTTAATCCTTTCATATTTAAAACATTTAAAATAGGAGATCCTGCTGTTTTAGAAGGTTCACCGTCATCACTCATTTTACTAATTCCATCAAAAATATAAGCATAAGTATAATGAGTGGCTCCAGGATAGTTTATTTTTGCTTCTTCAATATAAGAAGAAACCTCATCAATACTATCTAATTTATAAAGTAAGGTAATAAACCTAGATTTATTTATAACCTGCTCATAAATTGAGTTTTCTTTGATACACAACATAAAATCACCTAATAATATTATATATAAAAAGAAAATAATAATAAAGAACCTATTTTATTAATTTACATAAAAAAATATAAGTGATATAATCTTAATATAGGAGAGAAATTATGGGAATATTTAAAAAGAAAAAAATAGAAACTGATTTTGATTATAAAGCAATAAATGATTTTGCAACTACTGGTTCAAGAGTAAACAAATTATTAGAAATACTAATAACTATAGCAATAGTATGGATATGTATCGTAGTTTTACAAAAACTTAATGTTTTTCCAATTATAATTGAATTCTTAAGAGTAGTAAGTCCTTTATTAATTGGATTAGTAATAGCTTGGATTCTATGTCCTTTTACAGATAAACTAGATAAAAAAATGCCAAGAGTTCTAGCTTGTATAATTACATATGTACTATTTATTGGAATTATCTCTTTAATACTAACATTTACAGTTCCGAGTTTGATAAATCAAGTCAAAACTTTTGGTACACGTGTTCCATCTATGGTATCAGAAGCTAAAACAATTATTACTGATTTGTCAAATAAGTTTTCATTATCAAAAACAGACATATTTAATCAGTTGAATAAAAGTTTATTCTCAACACTTGAAAATATAGATACAACTCATGCTACTAACATAATAATTGGTGGTGCAACATCAATAGTAAATATATTTACAACTGCAATATTATCATTAATGGTAGGATTTTACTTCTTACTTGATTATCATAAATTAACTCCAAAAGTATATAAATTAATACCAAAAAAATACAAAAAAGACGCAAAAGAATTATCAAGAAGAATAAATCAATCATTAAGAGGATACATTCAAGGAGTACTTCTTGTAATGTTAATAGTTTTTATAAGTCAAACAATTGGATTAACACTAGCAGGGCATGATGTTCCAATGTTATTTGCTCTAATATGTGCAGTAACAGATATTATTCCATTCTTTGGACCATGGATTGGTGGAATACCAGCAGTCGTTGTAGGATTCTTAATTTCACCTTTAACAGGAATATTTACTTTAGTAAGTATTTTAGTTGTACAAGGCCTAGAAAACAATGTATATCAGCCATTAATAATGGGTCACACAATGAAATTACATCCTATCACAATAATTGCTGCATTATTAATTTTTGGACATTTCTTTGGAATTGTTGGTATGATTTTTGCAACACCAATAGTTGCAACACTAAAACTATTATTTGAGTTTATCGATGAAAAAATAGAATTCATGAATAAGATAGAAAATGCTTAATAAAAAGAGAAGAGGTATAGTATGATAACACTAGAAAAAAACAATTTATCAATTATAAATATATGGAATGAAGGAATTTCACAAAATGATTACTCTATGGAGAATTCTTTTAACGGTGTAGAATCAAATACTAAAAAACCTCCAATGAAAGAATTACCAAAAAGAAAAATAAATAATATAATTATATATACATCAATCAGTAGAGAAAACGAAATTAAAAATAGAGCATTATTAATTTATAATGATGGAACAATTAAAAATGTAAACGAAAATATTTTCACAAAAGAATTAGCAAAAATAGCAAAAGAAAGAAAAGTAGATAGTTATATAGAATTAGAAAAGCAGGGTATACTAAAATTTACAACGGTAAAAGCACTAGCTAAAAATTGGGATAATTATTTTGAAAATGATGAGAGCAACAAACAATTAAAAACAGCTTAGTTAAATAATTATTAAAAAGATATTGAAATAAATAAAATAATTTGATAAAATAAACATGTCAAATAAGTACATAAAACGTTGATTGAAACTGAGTACTAATATAATTTCTTAAAGAGAGACTCTGTTAGGTGTAAAGAGTTAGAATAGTATTAGGAAGCTACTTCATGAGTTTTACGGGTGACCGTTATCAAAATCAAGACCAAATTTAGGATGGTACCGGGCATTTATGTCCTCCTAAAAATGGTCTTTTTATTTTTTAGGAGAGAAATATGAAAATATATTTAATAGCAGGTAAAGCAGAGAGTGGTAAAACTACATTTGGAAATTTGTTAAAAGAAGAATTAGAAAAAAAAGAGCACAAAGCATGTATAATGCAGATAACAGAGCCATTATATGAATATGCAAAAAAATGCTTAAATTGGAATCCTGACAAAGATAAAAAACCAAGAGAATTTCTTCAAAAAATGGGAATAGAAATAATAAGAGAAAAACATAATAAAAAATATTTTCTATTAGATAGATTAAATGAGGATATAGAAATACTACAAGATTACTTTGATACATTTATTATTACAGATGTAAGATTTCCAGAAGAAATAGAATATTTTGAAAGAAAATATGACAATGTATGTTCAATTAAAATAAATAGAAATAACCATAATAATTCATTAACAGAAGAAGAAAAAAATCACATAACAGAAAAAGCAATAGATAACTATAATAAATTTAAATATATTATTGATAATAATAATGAGTCACAAAATAAAAATATAAATTATATAATAGAAAACGAGAAAATGGAGGTTTAATATGAATAAATTAATAGCAGTAGTAGGAATGAGTGGTAGTGGAAAAAGTATAGTAACAGACTATTTAGAAAAGTTAGGCTGGACAAAATTATATTTTGGTGGAATAACATATAAACTAATGAACGAGGCTGGAATTGAAAGAACAGCAGATGGAAAAAGTGAAAAAGAATTTAGAGAAGAATTAAGAAAAAAACATGGTTTAGAGTTTTATGCAAAATATTTTGAAAATGACATTCGAAATGAGTTAAAGACTAACAACGTAGTATTAGATGGATTATACTCATGGCAAGAATATAAACACTTAATAGAAAGATTTCCAAATTTAAAACTTATCTGTGTGATTGCAGATAAAAAATTAAGATATGAAAGAGTTGGTACTAGACCAAATAGACCATTTGATAAAGAAGCAATAAAATATAGAGATATTTCAGAAATAGAAAATCTATATAAAGGCGGTCCAATTGCTTTTGCAGATTACTTTATTTTAAACAATAGCAACATAAATAAAGTAATTGAAAGAACAAAAGAAATATTAGAAAAAGAGGTATAATAATATGAAATATATGACACACAACGAAATTAGAAAAATGTGGTTTGATTTCTTTAAATCAAAAAAACATAAGATAATAGAAAGTGCATCATTAGTACCAGTAAATGACGATACACTTTTATGGGTTAATGCAGGGGTTACACCATTAAAAAAGTATTTTGATGGAACAATAGTACCTGATTCAAAAAGGTTAACTAGTATCCAAAAATGTATTAGAACAAACGATATAGAAAACGTCGGAGTAACAAAAAGACATCAAACATTCTTTGAAATGATGGGTAATTTTTCTATAGGAGACTATTTTAAAAATGAAGCTATTGAATTTAGTTATGAACTATTAACTAGTGAAAAATGGTTTAACATTCCAATAGAAAAATTATATGTAACTATTTATACAGATGATACTGAAGCATTTAACAAATGGAAATCACTAGGAATGCCAGAAGATCACATTGTAAAATTAGATGAAAACTTTTGGGAGATTGGTGCAGGACCATGTGGACCAGATTCAGAAATATTTTTTGATAGAGGAGAAAAATATGATGAAAATGGTGATGCATTAGAAAAATTTAAAAATGACGATGAACAAGAACGATATGTAGAGATTTGGAACAATGTATTTAGTCAATTTAATCAAGAAGAAGGGCTAGAAAGAAAAGATTATAAAGAATTACCACATAAAAATATTGATACAGGTGCAGGGCTTGAAAGATGGTGTATGGTATTTCAAGATGTAGATTCTAACTTTGAAACAGACTTATTTAAAGATATAATTAAACAAATTGAAGAAGTAACAGGAGTAGAGTATAATGGACAAACATCATTTAAAGTAATAGCAGATCATATTAGAACAATCACATTTGCATTAAGTGATGGAGCATATTTTGAAAATACAGGAAGAGGATATGTATTAAGAAGACTGCTTAGAAGAAGCGAAAGATTTGGAAGAACACTTGGTCAAAAGAAAGCATTTATGTATAAATTAGTAGACAGTGTAGTAGATACAATGGAAGAAGCTTACCCACATCTTAAAGATACAAAAGAAAAAGTTAAAAATGAAATACTAGAGGAAGAAAACTTGTTCTTAAAAACACTAAGTGATGGTGAAAAAATATTAAAAGAATTAATTGAGCAAGCTGAAGATAAAAAAATAAGTGGTAAAGATACATTTAAACTATATGATACATATGGATTCCCATTTGAACTTACATTAGAATATTTAAACGAGCAAGGCTTTACTACAGATAAAGATGAATTTGATAAATGTATGGAAGAACAAAAAGAACTAGCAAGAAAAAATCAAGTATCAAAAACAAAAATGGCTAGTCAAAAAGAATACTTATTAGACTTTAAAGATAATTCTACATTTGTATATGGTATATACCGTCTAAAAACAAAAATAATAGCCTTATTTAAAGATGAAAAAAGAACAG
Source organism: Caryophanales bacterium UBA7476 (assembly GCA_002477275.1). Classification (GTDB taxonomy): domain Bacteria; phylum Bacillota_I; class Bacilli_A; order RF39; family UBA660; genus CAG-417. Next base: position 17,340 of record DLOU01000043.1, on the reverse strand, counting down.
ATACATTAGAATCAGAAGGATTAGTAGCACTAGAAAGAACATGTTTCTATGCAGAAGCAGGTGGTCAAGTTAGTGATACCGGTATGATAATAGGTGATACCTTTAAAGCAAGAGTACTAGATGTATTTAAAGGACCTAATGGACAAAATATACATAAAATTAAAGTGTTAGACGGAAGTTTAAAGGAAAATGAAGTTTGTGAATTAGTACTTGATAGTGAAAGAAGAAAAGAAATAGAAAAAAATCATAGTAGTGTTCACTTATTACACTATGCTGTAAGAACACTACTTGAAGGTGATGTACATCAAGCAGGTAGTTACGTAGATGGAGATAGATTAAGACTTGATATAACATTCTCAAAAAAATTAACACCAGATAAAATAATTGAAGCAGAAAATATGGTTAATAGAATGATTAATGAAGGATTAATAGTATCAACAGAAGTAATGCCATTAGAAAAAGCAAAAAAACTTGGTGCAATGGCATTATTCTCAGAAAAATATGGAGATACAGTGCGTGTAGTTAAAATGGGTAAATCAATCGAATTATGCGGTGGAACTCACACATCAAATACACAGAATATTAAGAAATTTGCAATCTATTCATATGAATCAAAAGGAGCTAATACTTATAGAATAGAAGCTTGTACATATAATAAACTTGAAAGTACTCTATATAGTATTATAAAACCGTATAATGATGAAATACTTAAACTACTTATGAAAGCAAAAAACATTATAGAAGAAGCTAAAGAATATGGAATAAATTTAACTTTTGAAGATGAAGTAGAAAATCCTAGTTTAGAAAGTTATGAAGATATAATAAAATATCAAAATATACTTATGACTATTCAAAAAGATGTTAAAGAACTTGAAAAATCATATGAAGAAGAAAAAACCAAATTAACAATTAAAAACTTAGATAAATATCGTGATAAAGTTCAAATATATAACAATATTAATGGTCTAATAATGGAAACAGATAATATGGATATTTCCATATTAAAAACAGTAGCAGACACATTAATAAACGAAATAAAGCCTGGTTGTATATTCTTTATAAATAAAAAAACAGATGGAAGTGTAAACTATATTTGTAGAAGTGAATCTAATATAAATGCCGGAGCTTTAGTTAAAAAAGCAGCAACTTCATCAGCTGGTGGAGGAGGGGGAAGTAAAACTTTCGCCCAAGGAGCTGGTAAAGATTTAACATTATTAGATGAAATAAAAAACGATATAAAGAAAGTATTTGAAAATGAATAATTATTTAATTGAATATAACGACATATATCTTCTAAATAATGAAATAGATTCATTAATAGAAAAAGGATTTAAAGAAGCAACAAAATCAATATACGATTTAGATGAAGAATCACTTGAAAATGCATTAAACGATTTAGATACATACTCATTTTTAACAGATAAAAAAATAATAATTATTAAAAACATCAATAAATTAGAAGATGATAAATTAACAGAGCATCTATTTAAATACTTAGAATCACCAAATGATGATAATTTACTTATTTTAACCACAAATAAACTAAATATGACAAAAAAGATAAATAAAGAGTTAAAAAAGAAAACAAATTATCTAAAATTAGAAGCAAATCTAGAAAAAGAAATAAAAAATATCCTAAAAGGATATAAAATTGATACAAAGAGTATAAATAAGTTAATTGAGTATTCAAACAATAATATAGATATAATTAAAAGTGAATGTGATAAACTAATTAACTACAAAGAAGATGATAAAAATATAACTGACGAAGATATAGAAACTCTAGTTGTAAAACATCTTGGTGATTCAAATAATTTAGTATTTGATCTTGTAAAATATATTGCATCTAAAGATAAAAGAAGAGCACTTGAAAAGTATGAAAAACTAGGAGAATATGGTATAGATGATATAGCTTTAACAGCTCTTCTAGAAAGCCAACTTAGATTAATGATTCAAGTAGATCTAATGATGGATGAAAGAAAATCAAAAGATACAATAGCAAAAACTCTTTCACAACATCCATACAGAATAGAAAAAACAATGGAACTTCTAAGAAATGTAAGTAGAAAAGAATTAACAAAATTAATTCAAAACTTAGGTGAGATGGACTATAAAATTAAATCAGGAAAAGTAAATAGTAAAGATCAAATGCTTATGTATATTATTAATTTATAAAAGGATGATTATTTAGAATCATCCTTTATTTTATTTAATTTATCATAGACTTGTTTAAAATTAGCCTCATAGCCAATACTTTTAGGAGTATAGTATACTTTATCTTTAATTTTATCAGGTAAATATTGCTGAACAACATAATTACCTGGATAATCATGAGGATATTTATAAAGAGGTGAATCAGTTCTAATATGTTCCGGAATACGGCCTACATTTCCATCATCAATATCTTGTAATGCTAGATCAAAAGCAACATGACTTGTATTACTTTTTGGGGAAAGAGCCATTTCAACTATTATTTCACCAATCGGAATTCTTCCTTCTGGAAGACCAACTCTAAGACAAGCATTAATAGCAGCATCAAGCCTAGGACCTATAGAAGGATTAGCAAGTCCAATATCTTCATATGCAATAACAGAAAGTCTTCTAAATAAAGAATCTAAATCTTCTTCTCGAACAAGTCTAGCTGCATAATGAAGGCTAGCATTAACATCACTACCACGAATAGATTTTTGAAGCCCACTTAAAACATCATAATGACCATCATCACCCTTATCAGCAAAAAATACCGGTTTACTATTTACTCTTCTAACATCCTCTTCAGAAATAACTTTATCAGATGAAGCATAAAAACATACTTCAAGAAGATTATAAGCATATCTTAAGTCGCTCCCAGAGAGTTTTGCTATCAAGTTGAGTGATTTATTATCTATCTTAATTCCATCTAAATCAGGGTGTTTTATAGCTTTTTTAAGACCATTTAAAATATCTTTAGTATCAAGTTCATGTAGTTCAAACAATTGACATCTACTTCTAATTGCAGGATTAATAGAATGATATGGATTAGAAGTAGTCATACCAATTAATGTAATTAAACCACTTTCAAGCTGAGGAAGAAGAACATCCTGTTTGTCTTTATTAAGACGATGTATTTCATCCATTATAAGAACTATTCCATCATACATTTTAGCTTCTTCAATAACAATATCTATATCTTTTTTTGAATTTACAACAGCATTTAAAAATCTATATCTTATTCCCAAATCATTAATCATAGCAGTTGCAATAGAAGTTTTACCTACACCAGGAGGACCA
>DLOU01000043.1:13775-14056 GCA_002477275.1 Caryophanales bacterium UBA7476 | reverse complement strand
TTATCTTTTCCAATTAAATCCTTTTGTCCAAGCACATCTTTCAAAGACTCTGGAGCCATTTTAAGTGCTAAAGGTTTACTCATATAAATCACCTAAAAATATTGTATCAAATATAACTAAAGTTGTAAAAGTTTAAATAATTTAATATAATATATAAGAAGGTGATTCTATGAATTTTGATGAATCAATTGAAGAATTTTTAAGTTTTTGTATGATAGACAAAGGATTAAGTAATAATACATATGAATCATATAAAAATGATTTAGAAAAATATAAAGAAT
>DLOU01000043.1:0-13731 GCA_002477275.1 Caryophanales bacterium UBA7476 | reverse complement strand
ATGAAAATGAAAATGATGAAACATCAACAGTAGCTCGAAAACTAACTGCAATTAAGAATTATCATTCATTTATGGAAAAAGAACATATAACAGATAAGAATGTTAGTATTGGAATTAAAAGGCCTAAGCTAAGAAAAACAGTTGTTAAAACAATGTCTATTGAAGATGTAGATAAATTACTAGATATTACTTTAAAGACCCCATTTGACTATCGTAATAAAGCTATGTTAGAATTGATATATGCAACTGGACTCAGAGTATCTGAGCTTGTTAATCTAACATTAAATAATATTGATTTTACAAATTGTATTATAAGAATAGTTGGTAAGGGAAATAAAGAAAGAATTATTCCATTAGGTGAATATTCAATGTACTATTTAAATATGTATATGGATGTGAGATCAAGTTTATTAAAAAAAGAAGTTTGTGATGCATTATTTATAAATAATCATGGTAAAAAGATAACAAGACAAGGCTTTTTCAAAAATCTAAAACAGATACTCAGAGAAAAAGGTTTAGATGAAGATGTTTCACCGCATACTCTTAGACNNACTCTTTCGCAACACATTTATTAAATAGTGGTGCTGATTTAAGAAGTATACAAGAGATGCTCGGGCATTCAGATATATCAACAACTAGAATTTATACTCATGTTAGCGATAATAAACTAAATAATGATTATAAAGAATATCATCCGCGTAATAAAAAAGGAGTGTAGTAAAATGAAATTTAAAAGAATTTTTCTAATGATCCTAGATTCATTAGGAGTAGGGGAAGCAGAGGACAGTCAAAAATTTGAATCAAAAGGTTCTAATACATTAGGACATGTTATGGAACAAACAGACTTATTTATACCAAATTTAGCAAAAATAGGACTATTAAATACAATAAATATGGATGAGAATCATGACGTAGATGCATATTATACAATAGCGCGTCCTACAAACATAGGAAGAGACAGTTTAAACGGTCATTATGAAATAATGGGAGTTTCATCAAATACAGTATTTAAAACGTTTAACGAAGGTTTTCCTAATGAATTATTAAATGAAATAGAAAAACTTACAGGAAGAAAAGTAATAGGAAACAAAACAACAGGAAACAGTGTTGAAATAATAAATGAATTAGGAGAACTAGAAAAGAATTATGGATCACTTATTGTTTATACATCAGCAGATTCCGATATTCAAATTGCAGCTCATGAAGAAGTTATACCTATATCAACTTTATATAATTATTGTGAAAAAATAAGAGAGTTAACAATGAGAGATGAATATAAAGTAGCTCGTGTTATTGCAAGACCTTTTACAGGGAAACCAGGACATTATAAATTAATAGCTTCAGCAAGGAAAGATTACAGTATAAAAGTTACTGAAAGAACACTTTTAAACGAGTTATCAGAAAATAAATACAACGTAATAGGAATAGGTAAGGTTAGTGATATATTTGACGAAAACGCAATAAATAAAACAATTAAAGTATCAGATAATCAAGAAGCAATAAACAAATTACTAAATATAATGGATAAAAAATTTACAGGACTATGTATGGTCAATTTAGATGATTTTGATTCAATTTATGGTCACAATAGAGATAAAGATGGATATCAAAGAGCTTTAGAAGAATTAGATGTTGAAATACCTATTATATTAAATAAGCTAGAACTTGATGATTTACTTATTATTACAGCAGATCATGGAAATGATCCTACATATCCAGGTAATTATCATACCAGAGAAAATGTACCAGTAATATTTTATAGTAATAGTTTTGTAAAACCAAAAAAACTATCACCACTAAGTTCTATGGGTTCAATTGGAGCAACTATTGCAGATAATTTTGAATTAGAGAAAACAGAACTAGGAATAAGTGTATTAGAAGAATTAGAATAGGGGAGAGTCCCCTATCGTTGCAAAAAAAGAGAGTAGTAAGTACCCTCTTTTTTAATAGAAAAAAATATTANNGAATATTAAATAGTAATATATAAATAAATATATCTAATCTAATATGAATAAAGAATAATTAATTGAATAACTTATAAAAAATAATTATAAAATTAAAATAAAATTTAAATAATTATATTAAATCAAATTTAATTTGAACTTATAACTATATTAAAAAAGAAATCTCAATTGCTTAAATTAAATAGATATATCATCGAAATGGATAATTGGTCACAAAAATGAATTTCGATTGCTTAAAATGAACTTATTATTTTTGATAGAACAAAATACCATTAAATCGAAGTGAAGAATTACCAATAAAAAAGAACCTCGATTGCTTAAAATAAATCACCATATTTGAGGTTAAGAACTATTCATATAAATAAAGTTCGATTGCTTAAAATCAATTTAAATAATTAGTATAAAATACAAATAGTATATAATTAAATAAATGATTAATATATACAAACAAAGATATATATAATCCATAATATATGTATAAATAGAAAAACAAACAAAAAAATAAATAAGTATAAATCAATAAAATATAATAAATAAAATATCAAATATATAACTTCCTATAATTGATATTATGTTAACTTCTTTAAATTGTAATAAGAAAAAAATAATTTCTTTAGCAATACTCTATTAATAATATTGATGAATTAATCCCTTTAACGTATTAGTTTTTTTTCATATAAAATATAAGACTATAATAGTAATGATAATTATGATTATTTTCATATGTAAATTATTATTTAATTTCTAAACCATCTACGTCTGGAATTAATTTTTAAAATTTACTAACATAACGTGTATCTCTAACAGCATTTTTTATATTCCACTTGATATCGCAAATTAGTATTATATAATAAATCATGTATATTTAATAATTAAATCAATATACCCTACTCTCTGAATTAACAAATATTCTTATTAAAGTTCAATCCGAACAACATATTAAAATCAGTCAAAAATAAAGAGAGCTACTGCCCTCTTAATTTTTTAATGAACGAAGAAAGATATAATCAACATTCTACCTAACTGAACTATACTTTTCTAGACTGAATTTCAGCTATTTTTTCAAGAACTTCTTTAGCATTCTTTTCATTAATTTCACTATATCCTAGTTCTTTTAAAGCTTGAATCTTAGCAGTATTTAATTCTTGTGTTCTACTAAGTTTTTCTTCTTTCTTATGTTCAATATCTTCAACAAATCTCTTATGAGCCTCAGCAAGTTTAGTTTTAGATGATCCTCCACCACTATATAAAGTCATTGCAGAAAACATTATACTTTCAAAAACAAATTGTTTATCTTTATCAAAAACAAATTCTTGAGGATTAGTAAATCCTAATGATTTAGACATATAAGCTAAAATATACTTAAGTTCTCCAGCTGCATCCATAGATTGTAAAAAATGATATAAGTATACATAACTAAAATATGTATCTTTAGTTTTATCATCCTGTAATTTTTCTTTTAAAAGATTAATTATATCAGATAAAACTTCTTGTTCCTTTTTGTTAAATCCTTTTAAATCAGTAGATATTTCACGAGAGGAATTTTCCTTTACATTATTAGAAAGCCTATTTTCTACAGCAATAATATATGTTCCGTCAACTTTAATATCCTTAATAGCTTTGCTATCTTCTATATCAAGAAGAGCTAATAACTTTGCAGCCTTCTCTTTTGGCCATTCATCAACAGTTGGAAGTGCCAAATAATTATATAGCATTTGACGAGAAACCCCTAAATATTTTGCTAATCTAACTTTAGATATACCTAATTGATTAATTAATGTGTATAATTCTTGCATGATTACTACCCTCCTAAAATAATTTTATCAGTTTTACATAGAATGTCAAGTGTAAAATTGACATATTTTAATAACATTAAATATTATTTTTTTGTTTTCTACTTTTAATAATAATTATAATAAGAGTAATAATTACAATTACACCTAATAAAATAACAATCCAGGGAATAACATTAACTTCTGAATTATTTGAAGAAACTTTATTATTTTGAACAACTATTTGTTCATTTGAATTATTTGATTGAGTTTCAGAAGCAGTAACACATTCACCATTTTTTTCCTTAGAATCACGTAATGTTTTAGAATCATCAGTTAAAAAAAATCCAGTACAAGACACCCCAATAATATTAAACCCTTTACCATTAGCATCATTTTGAATATAAATAGTAAAATTCTTCATAACATCTAAGTAAAGATTATCATTATAACTCAAATCCTTTAAATTAGATAAATATTTTTCAAAACTGGTTGAAACATAATTGATTAATTCCGATTCATTGCCATTAAAACTATTTTTAAACAATTCTTCATTTGTAATTTTATATGTAAAATTACCATGTGATCTAATTTCTAATTCAACCTTACAACTATTATCATAAACCGAAACAGGTTTAGTAGTCCCCCACTTTGAAATTAATTCTTTTGAATTATCCATATTAAACACCTCTCTTATTCATATAAAAATTATATTTGTTATAATAAATACCAAAGTTTTTTATCATCTTTTCTAACTTCTTTTATAATTCCACCACCAAGACAAATATCACCATCATAAATAACACATGCTTGACCAGGAGTGACACTTTTTACATTATTATATCTAACAAGAATATTGCCATCTTCTAGATATTCAAGAGTAGCAGGATTATCTTCTTGTCTATATCTAAACTTGCACATAACATTAGTTGGTCTTAAATCACAATTAAAATTAACATCTTCAATTATACAACTATTTGAAAGAAGATACTCATTATCTTCACCTTCACAAACATATAATATATTCTTATTTAAATCTTTTCCAACAACAAACAATTTATCTTTAGTTCCACCAACTTCTAAACCTTTTCTCTGACCAATTGTGTAATACATTAGACCAATATGTTTACCCAAAACCTTATTAGTTTCTATATTAACAATATCTCCTTGCTGATTAGGTAAATAATTTTTAAGAAAGTTTTTAAAGTTTCTTTCACCAATAAAACATATTCCAGTTGAATCTTTCTTCTTAGCAGTCTTTAAACCATGTTCTAAGGCTATTTTTCTTACTTCAGGTTTATCTATATCTCCTAGAGGAAAAATAACGTTAGAAAGCTGTTTTTGTGATACTTGAGATAAAAAATAAGTTTGATCTTTATTTTTATCATGACTTTTCTTTAAATATCCATCTTCCATCTTAGCATAGTGACCAGTTGCAATATAATCAGCACCAAGTTTTTCTGCTTCACGAACAAAATAATCAAATTTAATATATTTATTACACATAATATCAGGATTAGGAGTTCTTCCCTTCTTAAGTTCATCTAGAAAATATTTAAAAACATAATCCCAATATTCTTTAACAAAATCAATTCTATGAAGAGGAATACCAATCTGTTTACAAACTTCTAAAGCATCATTATAATCTTCTTCTTGAGGACAAATATTATTATCTAAATTAGGATTACCAAGAAAATCATTATTAATACTACTATCCCAATTTCTCATAAAAAGACCAATAACATTATAGCCTTGTTCTTTTAAAAGTATTGCTGAAACGCTCGAATCAACTCCACCACTCATCCCAACAACAACAGTTTTCTTAGTCATATAAATCACCAACTATATTATAAACTAGTTTTAGATATTTGTAAAAAGTTTTAATATATTAGGAACAATAAAATATGATACTAAAGAACTAATTATTAAAAGAAAAATTGAAATAAGAAGTACTCTAATATATCTTTTCATAATAAGTTTTAAATTATATTCTTTATTCTTAAATATATATTGAAATAAATATATTGAATAATTAATAGCAAAAAAACCTAATATAAAATAAATAACTAAATTAAAAATATTAGGAAAAAGATATATAAATCCAATATATATACCTTTAAGTTTAAATGTATATATAAAACTACTAATTGAAAAACCAAGAGTAAAACTTTTTACAACAAGAAATATTAGTTCAAATATCACACCAAATAAACTAATACCAAAAAGCCACATAACAATAGTTATTAGAACATTGTTTTTTAAAAGAAGAAATAGTTCTTTTCTATCATAATTAAGATTTTTAATATAACTAGTCATAGTTGTAGATACAATCATTTTTCCATTTTTATCAAGAATTGCTAAAAATAAAATACCAAATAGAATACTAATAATACTTATAATAAGAAGAATTAAAAATATTTTTCTTTTCTTTATTCCTTTATATTTATCTAAATTATATTTCATCTTTATCACCAATAAATTATATTAAGTAAAAGAAAGATTATTAATTAATATAATTTACTTTTTTCAACAATTATTTTATAATTATCTTAGAGGTGATAAAGATGAGTAAAAAAACAATAAAAATCATTTCAATTGTTTCAGCACTTGTAATGGCATTAAGCTTTTTTGGAGTACTAATTTTCTATTTTATCTAATTATTCTAATAATGAATAATTTATTACTTTTTCATCTTTAAAGTAAAAATTTAAATCTTTATTATTAATAGTACATAAAAGTATAGAATCTGGTGAATCTAGATTCATTTTTTTTATTTGTTTAACTAATTCTTTCTTAGTAATTCTACTTTTTTTAATGGCCTGATCTAAATATTTACCATTCAATATGAGTGTTGCAGTTAAATATGTTTCTTTTTCTTTTAACCCAATATCATTAGTATTAACCATTCTATATTTATCCTTAGGAAGAAAGCTTATGCTTCCATTTGCTTCCATAATAGCAAATTCAATCTCACTAATATCAAAATAACCAGCAATTCTGGCATCTTCAAGTAAATCGTTTACATCGATATTTATCTTTTTTAAACCAGATTCTATTATTTTACCTCTATCTATTAAAACGGTAGGAGTTCCAATTATTACTCTTCTGAGTAAAATACTCTTATTAATAATTTTTGATACTAATAATGAAAAAATACCAAAAGTAAAAATAGCCATCATTCCATTTACATATTGAACATCTTTATTAAGTGTCATTTCAGCAGTAAAATTACCAATTGATATTCCAATAACATAGTCATATAAACTAAATTGAGAAACTTGTTTTTTTCCCATAAATTTAGTAACAATAAATAAAAAAATGATAGAACCTAAACATCTAGGAATAACAAGAAACATATCAGAAAAATCTATATTCATAGAAACCCTCCAATATTAATATATTGGAGGAAATTTAATATTTTATACTATCTATTAGCAAGATTTTTCATAGCTAGTTCAGGAACAATTTTATCAATTATATCATCAGTATAAAATGAAGCAAATTCTTTCAGATCATTCAAAATATCATTAATTCTTTCTGCCTCTTTTTTATCTATTTCAAAGATTCTTTTATATTCTCTCGATAAATAAAATGAACAATTAAGATAATATTCAATAATATCTCTTCTAAACTTATCTTTAACATTATTTAATGTATATTTAACATTTTCAGCATAATCATTTAAATTATCAACTTCCCTTGATATAGAAATACCTTTTGTAAGTGAAGAACCATTATCCCTATAAACATAAACAATCTGTTCAGTGTTTCTAATATCTTTAGCATTAAATAAACAAAGATGATTAAAACTATTATCTTCGCTAGTTCTAGTAGTATTAAATTTAATATTATTATTTTTTATAAGTTTTCTACTAAATATTTTTCCATGTAAGCATCCATCATGATTTTTAAAGATATTTTTATAAGGATGAAATTCAAAAATTATAGCACCATAAGCATAATCACATTTTCCATCAAAAATAAGATTATAAAGTGATTGAAGCGAATGAGAATCATATAATGAATCATCAGCATCTAAAAATATAATATAGTCCCCAGAACTATTATCAATTCCTGTTTGTTTAGCAACTCCTACTCCACTATTTTTTTTCAAAGTAACTTCTTTTATATTTAAATAATCTTTAAAGAAACTTATTTCCTTTTCATAATTATGAGTAGATCCATCGTTAACAATAATAATATTAAGAGGAAAATTAATCTTTTGTATAGAAAGACTAGACAAAGCATTAATAATTTTATCATGTGCATTATAAGCAGGAATAATTACATCTATAGAAACATTATTTTTCATATTGCAACACCTCATTTAAGAAATCATCAAAAGTTTTATCAGGCAAAACTAATAGATGTAAATTATTTTGTTTTAAATATTTTGTAAGTTCATTATAAATAATTTCATTTTTATCATTTATATCTAAATCATCTTTATATTTATTAAAAAATAAAATATTATCACGTGTAGATTTTTTTAATAAATCAATGCCAACTTCATTATTAATTTTTTCAAAATGTAAAAAAGTATAATACATTTGTAATAATCCAAAAAACAAAACTTTTGCTATTTTAGACTCCATATTTTTTCTTTTTTCCAGTATTTTAGATAAATTTAAAAGATTCCTATTATATCCATCTAAACCAGTATGATTAAATTCATGATCATTTTTTCTGGTTAAAGATTCTTTATTATTCTGCCAAACATATGTAATAGAATCAATAAATGAATATTTAGCACCAGATAATATAGTTAAATAATTAAAGAATAAATCTTCATTAGATCTTTCATCAGCAAAAAAGATTTTATTTTTTTCAATAAATTCACGTCTATAAATTTTCCCATGATCCCATATTTTATCTCTAATATGAGGTAAATATTTATCAGGAGCAAGTTCTTCAATAAAATTACTGATAACAAGATCATAACTACCCTTAGTTATAGAATTATATAGCATCTCAATTGAATAATGAGAATGAAAAATATCATCAGCATCTAAAAAAACGATATAAGGAGATTTAGAATGTTTTAAACCATAGTTTCTAGCAAAACCAGGTCCCCTATTCTCCTCATAAGAAAGTTCAGTTAAATCTAAATATTTTTTATATTTTTTTACTATAGAACTATAATCTTTATCAGACTTGTCGTTAACAATATAAACTTTAAGCTTATCTACAATATTTTGCATCAAAATACTATTAAGAGCTTGTTCAATAGTATCATGTGCATTATATGCAGCTATAATTACATCTATCATAACACCCTCCATAATAAGTATATAATAAGATAAATTATTAATCAAGGTCAATAAAATTACAATTCTGACATAATTTTTCTATTTTTTTATTATTTTTAAAGCCTTCCATCATATCAATTACTTTCTTAGAATTAAGTACATCAGAAAGATTATCTTCAAAAATATTTCCAAGTGTAATATCACCTTTTGAATCTAAACAGCAAGGGACAATAGAACCATCTACCAAAATTCCAATATGATCTCTAAGGGCATAACAAGTACCAAAAGAAAAGATTGAAGCATCCTTTATAGAAGGCCATTCAAATTGCTTAAATGTATTTATAAAAACTCTGTCAGAAAGCTTATTAGAAAGTTTCAAACTATCAATACTATAATTAGTATTATAATGTTTATTAATCAAATCTAATATTTTAGAACTATACTTATTATTGGTCCAAAATCTATAGGATATGTAAGTATTAGGTAATAAATCAACAACAGAAAAAATATTAGAAAGATAATCTTCTATTGAGATATTATACTTTGGAGAATAACTATGAAGTGATATATTAATTTGTCTAACTTTATTCGTTTTAAGTCTATTTATTAAATAACCATTAGTAGTAATATTAATAAAAAAATTGGAACTAGCTAAATCAATAAATTTATTAATTTTAGGATGCATAAAAGGTTCACCAAGAATATGAAAATAAAGATATTTAGTATAAGGTTTAACCTTATCCAAAGCCAAAATAAATTCATCTTCAGACATAAATTTAGACGTTCTACTATTTTTTATGCAAAATGAACAATCTAAATTGCAATTATTAGTTATTTCAATATACATTTTTTTCATAATTACCTCAAAATTAAAAATATTTAAAAAAATTTTAAAATATTTTATTTACTACGTCTATATCTTATATTTTCAACAGCATTTTTTGCCATTTTTATTCCAAGATGAATTCCAACCATAGTTATAACAAGTTCAATTACACGAATTGGAATACTAGTACCATATCTCTCGAGAATAGTCTTCTCATCTTCGCCTTTTTCAATATCTTCAACAAGGCTTTGTGGAATAATAACATGTTCTCTATCATCAAAATCACTCATAGCTGTAAAACTAGTAGCTGTAGGATCAACCATATAATTTGGAGTAAAACCAGTATATTTTACAAGTGGCCTTGCAATAAAGCATAAATTTCTTCCTCCGCCTAAATTAGTTACATCAATATAATAATATTTACCATCATCTTCAACAAGATTCCAAGCATGATCAGTATCAGATAATTGATATGACTTGATACCAGCTTTCCTTAAAAGTACATTAGTAGTATAAGCAATTCCATAACAAACACCTTTATTTTCATTCAAAGAAGTAGAAAGAGGATCTGTATTAGATTCAGTGACTTTTGAAAATCTATATTTACAATTTTTATTTACATATACAACAATAGCTCTAATTTTTTCATCATCAGACATATCATCATTAATAATTTCATCTAAAATTTCATCAACTTTTAAACTTGCAGTCAAATCATCATCAGATATTTCATATGAAATTCCATTACTCTTAAGATAATCTATTAATTCTGGTGTAATACCAGCCATATCATTTAATTTAACTGATTTTAGATTTTTTAATGAATAGATAAAAGATAAATCAGTAATTCCAGAGCAAGAATCAAGTTCGAGAGTTTCAATATCAGGACATGTAGATGGTAAACTATCTAAACTCGTAACAAATGTACAATGTTTTAAAGAAAAACTAGTTATAGAGCTTGGTAATTCTTGAATATTATCATCAGATATTGCAGCTCTCAATAAATCAATATCAGTAACATCTTCACCATAAGAATAACTACTATTATTCATCTCTTCAACATAGTCTTTATAACCACAGCCAGAAAAAGTCATCATAACAACACCAGCAGAAACAACAGTAAAAGTATGTTTTAATGTACTTGCAGCTTTTTTCCAATTAACATTTAAATTATCTATTACCATATATAATTTTCACCCTATCATAAACATTATTACATAAAAATAATAACATATCAAAATAGAGAAATCAATTGATAACAAACTCAAAATTTACATATTTCATCATATATTTCTATAATCTTATCATAATCATATTTTTTAAAATATTGTTTAATAACATTATAATTTAATTCACTCTTCTTAGCTTTGCTCTTACTCTTTAGCTTAGTATAAATTTTATCAATTTCTTTCATTCCAATTAAAATAGATTCACTATCACTAATTAATTTACTACTTTCTATCTGCATAATACCAAGAGGTCTTTTTCTATTATCAAGTTTAAATTTAAAGTTATCAACTTTTCTTAAATAAAGAGGTCTAATATTATTAAAATAGACTAATGAAGCATAAATAATATTTGATATATTAGTATTTTCTTCAATCAAATCTTTATATTTAATCTTCATCTTTGTATAAGCTAATATAACATATTCCCTATCAAAATCATAATTAGAGCTAGCATTTACTTTGTAACTTTTATATGAAATATTTTTACTTTTTATAAATTGGTAAATAAAGTAAATTATAAAAAGCCAAACTATTATTCTTAAAGTAGAATTATCTAAATAAACAATATTAGTATTTATTAAATACTTATTTACTAAAAAAGAACTAATTATTAAAACAATATACATTTTAATTATTTTAGTATTTTTAAAAAAATTATCTTCTTTAACATAAGTAATAAATATTAAATCAACAATCATTAAAAACAATGATACTAAAAAAATATATTTATTAAATTTATAAAATAAGGAAATAATAACAATGAAGATTAAAGAAATAGATACATATTCAAATAAAGTAATAGAATACCTTTTATTTAAAAATTTTAAAATTAAAAAAAGTAACATACTAAAAAGTATATAAGAGCAAATAACTATTAAATCCATAAAGACCTCCAATTAGGACTTATTATACATTTTTTTTGGCTTTATTACAAGAAAAAAGTAAAAAGGAAAATAATTACTATACTTTATAATTTTAAATTGAACATATTAGTAATGTAGTTCGTATAGGAGGAGTTGATATGAAAAAAAATAAACTTTATTTAAAAATAATTATTTATTTATTATTATTTATTCCCATAAATGTTCTAGGTTATTCTGAATATATAATACCTGGTGGTGAAAACATTGGAATAGAGGTAAATTCAAAAGGTATTTTAGTAGTGGGATTTTACAAAGTAAACGATGAATATATAGCCAAAAACTCAGGATTTCAAATTGGAGATAGAATAATAAAAATAGATAACGAAAATACAGAAAATATAGATAAAATGATTGAAAAAATTGATAAAACAGAAAAAAATACAATAAAGTATACAGTAATAAGAAATAATAAAGAAAAAGATATAGACTTAGATAAAGTAAAAGAAAATGATATTTTAAAGACAGGTCTTTATGTAAAAGACACAATTATAGGTATCGGTACATTAACATTTATAGATCCAGAAACAAGAAAATTTGGTGCTTTAGGTCATGAAATATTAGAAAAAACTACAAAAGAAAAATTTGAAATAAAAGATGGAAAAATATTTAAATCAGAAGTAACAAATATTGAAAGAAGTGAAAATGGCTCAGCAGGAGAAAAAAACGCAATATATGATAAAGAAAAAGTATATGGAAATATAAAAGAAAATGAAGAATCAGGTATATTTGGAGACTATATAGATAATATTCCAAATAAAAATACATTAAAAGTAGGAACAAAAGATGATGTAAAAGAAGGAAAAGCTATAATAAGAACAGTCGTAAATAACAATGAAATAAAAGAATATGAAATAAATATAATTAAAATAAATAAAAATAGCGAAACAAAAAATATATTATTTGAAATTACAGATGACGAACTACTAAATAAAACAGGTGGAATAATTCAAGGAATGAGTGGATCACCAATAATTCAAAATGACTTAATTGTAGGTGCAGTAACTCATGTAATCGTAAACGACACTAAAAAAGGATATGGTATATTTTTAACAACGATGCTAGAAGAAGCTGAAAACTAAAAAAAAGAGTTTAATTTAAACTCTTTTTTATTAAGCAAGTGTGACAGTATCAATTGCTTTAAAATCTTCTGCAGTAACATATGCTCTATCAGAAAATAATACACAAAATGGTTTACTTTCATCTTCCATAATAGAATACGAAACATATGCTTCACCATCGCCATATCTTTCGATAAAATCAGAAACTGGAATTCTAGAAGCATCATCAGATACAATAGTACCCATAATACTTTTTGGAATACGAACAGTACCATCTTGATTATATCTAGAATATCTTAATGAACTATCAAGACCTAATTTACTAAATAATTCAACATCTTCAACTGGATTAGCAACAAAGTATTCTTTTGCATCTTTATCATAATATAATACAGAAACACGAGTTCCCATAAATGATTCTCCATTTAATTCATATGGTTCTGCAGTATAAATAAAACTTGAAGAAATACCATTTTCTTTTAATTTTTTTGCAAGAATTAATGAAGAATGAATACAGCATCCTATTCCACCCTTTGCAATATCATTTTCTACAGTCGAAGCAAGTTCTCCAATTGGCATTAAAGCATCTATATTTCTACCAGCTCTAATATCAAAATTAACCATAGCAGTTGTGTCTTTATAACATTCTAAAAATTTATTCATAAACATTATCCCCTCTCAATAGACACATATTATAACACATAATTAAA
>DLOU01000034.1 GCA_002477275.1 Caryophanales bacterium UBA7476 | reverse complement strand
ATGTGCTGTTATAAATAATATGGTAAACATTTCTTTTATCTCTTTAATATTTAAATTTGCTTCTTTCTTGATAATATCAAATATATCTTGAAGACCCTTTTCGTTATTATTAATTAAGTCTTCTAAATTAAAATTAGAAAATTTATCACTTTGAAATAAAAACTTAAATAAATTTTTTTCTTCTTTCGCAAACTTAATATATTGAAGACCAATACTAAGTAATGGATTAACATCACTTTTTTTCATCAAATATTCTGAATGATATTGATCTGCTCTTTTATATAACTCATCTTTCAATATATCCATATTCTTATAATGATACATTATCGGTTGTGTAGAACAACTTAATTTATTTGCAATATTTCTTACATTTAAATTTTCAATTCCATCTTTCCTAATTATTTCTATACTGCTTTCTAATATCATTTCTTTAGATATTTTGGGAATTGGTGGCATAGTTTCATCTCCTAATTATAACATCAGTTATATAACACTTGTTATTATAAACTAAATTAAAATTAAAAGCAATGATTTAAATTAAACTCATTGTCTTTAATTACCTGTTCACCTTATTACTATATTACAAACTATTATAAATAAAGTTCATTTCAAAAAAAAGAATATTCAATTTACTGAATACCCTCTCTAATATATACTTGGTCCCTTAATAAGTTTAGATACTCCTAAATCATTAAAAACTTCATTTTGTCTTACATCTTCATCTATTCTTGCATTTAATTTGCGTACTGCAAGATCAGAAATTTCAGTATATTCACTAGGAACAAGACATCCTTCAAGTCCAAATTCTCTAATGAATTCTTCCATACCAGTTTTTGATTCTTCTAGTTTTTTTAACTCTAATACATCTTGAAGAATAGACTTAAGTTGCACAATTTGTTTTTTTCTTTCTTCTTTCATAAAAAACTACTCCTTACTTAAATATCAAAGTTACCATTTTTAAAGATTAATTGTTTACCCTTTTCAGTATCAGCAACTATTTCTAAATCTGGTGTACCAATCATAAAATCTACATGAACATTTGAACTATTTACTCCTAAACTTTCAAGCTCTTCTGGAGTTAAATCTTTATAACCTTTAATTGTACTAGGATTACCTCTTCCAAGAGCTAAATGACAAGATGCATTTTCATCAAACAATGTATTATAAAATATAATACCAGTATTAGATATTGGAGAATTATTATTAACTAAAGCAACTTCTCCTAAACGATTAGAATTTCTATAATTTTCTATTAAATCTTTTAATGTATCTTCACCTACTCCAGCTCCATAATTAACTGCTACACCATCTTTAAACTCAATATAAAAATCATCTATTATTTTATTATGAAAAACTAAAGGACGACTGTTATAAACTATTCCATTTGCAGTTTTACAATCTGGAGTTGTAAATATTTCATAACTAGGCATATTAACTATAATAGGATTACCATAATTATCTCTTTTATCTAAATTAATCCAGTTATAATTTTTAGGAAGTCCTACTTCAAAATCTGTACCTAAACTATTTTTATAAATAAGTTTTCTTATTCCCATACTTTGTAGTTTATCTTTACATCCATTTATTGTTTTTATATATTCATCCCACTCTTTAGAAGGATCACTTTTATCAACCATACACATCTCTATTATATAATTATAAAGTTTTAAGTAGGAATCACTGTCATTTTTAAATAAAAACTCTGCCCATCTTTTATTTGGATAAGCACAAATTACCCATGGAAAATTATATTTATTATTTGCTCTATAATAACTAAATGTTGGAGCAACTACTTGATTCATCTTACTTATTTTTTCTGAAGGTATATCACTCATTAAAATAGGTATAAATGTATTAATATGTAATATACAACCATGTTTTTTTGATACTTCATCCCAAGAACTTTTATCTATTATTGGATTTAATCTTATATCAGAAATATCAGTATTAACAAGATACTCATGCATTTCATCTCTATCATTACAACAAAGTACTATTTCTTTTATATTCATCTTTTTTGCTTCTTCTATAATAATATTTACAAAATCATCTTGTTCATGAGTCATATATTCAATTAATAAAGTATCAGTATTTTCAAAGCATAAACATTTTTTTAGCAATAACTGTGCATATTTTCTATCTAACATATCAAAATCAGTCATAACTCCTCCTTCGCTAGTTCATTATTATAACACAATTTTGTTATAATGTATAAACATATGATATAATTATTAAAACTAATCTTTAAAGGAAAATATGTTTGGTTTTAATTCAGTACCAATATGTGGAGAAAAACATGATTCATGGCTAGAAGGATATAACGAAAATATAGAGTCAAAAGAAATAACAAGTTTTATTTATACTGGAAGAGATTATTATGTAAGTGCAAAAAAAAGCGATAATAATAAAATAGATATCCGCTGTAATGGTGGAGGTAAATATAACCCAAGAGATGGTTCTTTATTTAAAATAAGATATGAGGCATCAGACGATAGTATATTTAAAAGTCTTCAAGAAATAATAGATAAAAATAATGAAACAAAAGGAAATGGTCACTGTGTACATGTAGATGGTTTACCAGGAGGACTTGGTGATAATTTAGAAGTTGAATACTCTTCTGGGGAAAAAATATATAAAATTTCAAATCAAGCTCAAACAGTATCAGATGATTCTTCAAAAAGTTTTTATGACATATTTCATGAATATGTAAAAAAAGATGGATATGATTTTAATTCCAAAGGATCAAATGTTAAATTATTTGATGATGCAGATGAAGAATATGTTCAAGGAACATGGAAAGGAAAACACTTTGGAGAAGAAATAGAAGTAACATTTAATAAAGATTTAGTTACTATTAAAGTAAATGATAAAATAACAGATGAAAATGTTCCATATACAATATATGAAGGTTCAATCAGAAAAAACAAATTAAAAGAAGGAATTGAAGAAGCAAAATCAAAAAATGATTATGAAGAATTTAATGAAGTAAGTTGTTTTGCAAAAAAGAATTATTTTACAATGAGTACCTACTTTCTAAAAGAAAGCTATTCAACCTGTGACATAATGAACTATGATAAAGAAAAATCACAAGAAAAATAAAAATCCACTA
>DLOU01000047.1:24190-24368 GCA_002477275.1 Caryophanales bacterium UBA7476 | reverse complement strand
TCTAACCAACTGAGCTACAGGTCCACATAAATAAGGTACTTCTAAAGTATATAATATTTTCTTTAGAAAAGTCAATAGAAATTTTACTTTTTTTCCAAAGACAAGTTTATATTATAATAAAAAAGAAAATAAATCAAGCTTTTTTTGTTTTAAATGGGATTTTTTTTATTATTTATAC
>DLOU01000047.1:5183-24128 GCA_002477275.1 Caryophanales bacterium UBA7476 | reverse complement strand
CAGTTGGTAGAGCAACTGACTCTTAATCAGTGGGTCTGCGGTTCGAGCCCGCAAGGGGACACCATTATGAATTTAGAATGACTTCTGTGTCATTCTTTTTTTTATTGAAATAATTAATCCTTGAATTATGATATTTGTCTAACTTTTATAATTGTTCATCTTTTATAATTTTTTTCCTTATGCAGCGATAATTATTAAAAAAATTAAGGTAATTGCTTACTATTCTTTATTAAAATTTTAAAGAGTTTAAAGTCATAAAAAAAGATTATAATTAATCTTTTTTATATAAATTTCTTTATTATAAGCCAAATAAAGTCAATTATAAATATTGTTAACACAGTGAAGAATACTCTATTTAAATTTTTCTTTGATAGTTTATTAACTAATTTTTCAAAAATTGGTTCAAATATGTATAAGAAAACAACTCCTCCTATACCAAATCTTATTGATGGAGATAAGGCAATTCTTGCTTGAAAATTATATTTATAATCTGCATATGTTTGCCAAGGCCAGCTTCCCATAAATAGTTCACATATATATGATGTAATTAATTCTACTGTTGTTGCAACCAATGTGCAAAGAATAAATATAACTGGTATCATAATTATTTTTTTTACTAATGATTTATCTTTTATTAATGGATAAATCATAAATATGAATAATAATGCACCTACTCCATATACTGGGCAATAAGGCCCGAACAAAACACCTCTATTAGTAAACCCCCATTTGTATACTACTACCTCTAAAAAAACTTCATATATCCATCCAATAACTGCATACATCATGAATATTAAATAGTATTTTTTTAGACTATTACTACTTATTTTCTTCATTTATTTACTCCTATATTTTTATAAACAGAAAAAGTGGAAAACTATTTCAACTTTCCTTTTCCACCTTTTAAACTATTATTTGCAAATCCCTCAAGAATATTTGTGTCAAAAGTATAAGTTTTACTACTTCTCTTTTTATAATCTTTTACACCAATATTTATCATATCTTCTAATAATTCAGTATAATCTTTTCCAATTGGTTCCCATAAATAAAATGCTAAACTACCTGGAATTGAGTTTATTTCATTTATATATACTTTATTCTTCTTGTCATCAATTAAGAAATCTATTCTACAGCATCCACTACTTCCCAATGCTTTAAATGCTTCTGTTGCAACTTTTTCAACTTCAGCTTTTTCCTTATCCGATAACTCTGCAGGTATTTTTCTTGTAGCAGAAAGCATACCTTTTGATCCTTTTACTGATGGAACATTTTTAGCACCTATTTTTCCTTTTGATTTTCCATTTCCAATATATTTGTCTGCATATGTTAAAAATTTATCTTTTGAAATAACTTCTTCTATTATACTTAATTTTTGATGATCATAATTTCCTAAGACACTGATATTAACTTCTTTAAGATTTTCAACTTTCTCTTCTACAATTATTTTAGAATCGTAATTAATTGCATCTTCAATTCCATCTTTTAGAGTTTCTTCGTCTTCACATACACTAATTCCTATACTACTACCAGTTGTTGCTGGCTTTACTATTAATGGATAGCTTAGTTTTGATATCTTTTTAAATACTGCTTCACTATCATTTTTGTAATCTGAGTCATAAAACCAAACATACTTTGTAATTGGCAAATCTTCTTTTTCAAATATTGCTTTCATGTATACTTTGTCTTGTCCAACAGCTGCTGCATATGTATTTGGTCCAACGTAAGGTACTCCTATTGTTTGTAAGTAACCTTGAAGAACTCCATCTTCAACATTTGTTCCATGAACTATTGGGAAACAAATATCTATTTCAGAAACTTCTTTCTTAAATAATCCTTTTTTCTTTTCTAGAATAAATCTATTGTCTTTTTCTATTAATACAACATTTGTTGCATACTTCTTTATTAATTCTATATCTTGATAAGAATCTATATCCTTTAATAATCCACCAGTATACCATTCTCTATCTTTTGCAATATAAATTGGTATAATTTCATATTTTTCTTCATTCATTTTATTCATAGCTTGAATAGCTGTAATAATACTTACTTCATGTTCAGTAGATTCTCCACCAAATATGACTCCTACTTTAATTTTCATTTAAATCCTCCCTATTTTTCGTTATAAGTATCAGGTAAGTCGTTTTCAAATAATGCATAAACTTCTTCTTTTGTATTACTTGATATTGTATTTATAAATTTATATGCTTCCCTAACATCATTATATACCACAACTTTATCTAAATCAAAATTTTTACTCTTTATCCCCTGTAATATAGGTTTAGTTTTTTCTTCACCTACTAGCACTACGTAATCTGCTACATCTGCTATTTGTTCACCAAAGATTTCATTGTATTCATCCTCTTTTTTACCTAATTCTATCATTCCTGGAGTAACTACAATTTTTACTCCTGGCATCATTGATAATACATTCAAAGCACTTGCGGCACCCGTTGGATTTGAATTATAGGCATCATCTATCATGTAGAAATTTCCTAGTTTCTTTAACTCCAATCTGTGTTCAACCTGCTTAACACCTTTTACTGCAGATTGTAAATCATCCATATCTATTCCAAAATATAGTCCTAAAGCTATACCAGCTAGAATATTGTATACATTATGATTTCCTAGTAATTTTGTTTCAAATTTATACTTTTTATCATCATTTTTTAATATTACATCAAAGGTTGTTCCTTTATAAGAACACTTTATATTTGTTGCTCTTACATCTACATCTTCTTCATCAATACCTATCCATAATATTTTGCAATCATTTTTTAAGTTATAACTTACTTGTTTTGGATCATCTTTGTTAAGAACACCTACTCCATCACTTGGAAGTGATTCAATAAGCTCAAATTTTCCATCTACTATATTTTGTTCACTGCCAAAGCTTTCTAAGTGTGCTGTACCTATTCTTGTTAATATACCATATTGTGGTTTTACAAGTTTGCAAAGACCTTTTATTTCTCCTTTAACATAAGCCCCCATTTCTGCTATAAATATTTCAGTAAACTTATCCATATTATTGTTTACTGTCATTATTAAACCATTATATGTATTTAAATTTCTTGGTGTTGGAAGTGCATTATATTTAATATTTAAAATATCACTTAAAATATTCTTACTACTTGTTTTTCCATAACTTCCTGTAATACCAATTATTTTTAAATTTGACATACTCTTAAGTTTATTTTGAGCTTTGGTTTTATAGTAATTATAAACAAGTTTTTCAACCGGTTTGTTAATTATGTTTGCAATAAATATGACTAGAGCATTTAAATATGTCGAAACTACTAATATACATACTAATAACCACATTGTCTTTTCTTCATATCTGTTAAGAAACATTAATGCAAAAATCACTAAATATAATATTGTTGTTGTAAATATTAGTCTTTTAATTCTTTTAGTATAAACTAATGGTTTCTTTGTTTTTTCTTTCTTCATACTGTTTCTTAAAGTGAATATTCTTACTAGATAAATAATGCAAATTGCTATTTTAATAATTAGACTATAAAACTTCATATCGTACATTACAAATAAAGCAATAAATGATAAAATAACTATAATTATTTCCAAATTTAAAAATTGCGAAATATTTCTAATATTCCATTTTATATATCTGTTGTTTTCATTATATAAATTTTGCTGCAGCATATGCAGACTTTTTTTACTCTTAAGTAGTAATAGCATTACTACTATAATTGACAATAAAATAAACATAATTCACTCCTATAAAAATTCTTTTAATATTCCTATTACTTGATTTAAATTTTCTAAATATGCGTAATGTGTTCCATGAAGAACTATTAAACCACAATCTAACATTGTTTTCTCCATTAACCTTGCATCTTCAATTCTTGCTTCTAAATCATTATCTCCCCAAATTGCTAGTGTTGGACATTTTATTTTTTTTATATTTTCTGTTAAATCTAAATTAACAGTATTTACTAGCACTTGCCTCATTGTGGGTGAAGCTGCTTTATAATCTCTCGAACC
The DNA here is from genome assembly GCA_002477275.1 of Caryophanales bacterium UBA7476. GTDB lineage: Bacteria > Bacillota_I > Bacilli_A > RF39 > UBA660 > CAG-417. The sequence continues at coordinate 20,129 of DLOU01000047.1, read as the reverse complement.
AATATATTTTTTCATATATTCACCAATTCTATTCATTCCTGGAAGTGTCTTCATTTTTTTTAAAAATCTTGTTTTTAGATCTTTAGGACTTTTTTCCAATGTCACAGGGCTTCCAAATAATACTATTTTCTCAACAGGATTTTCGCTACTATATCTTATAGTAAGCCTTCCACCAAATGAATGCCCTATTATAATTGGTTTCTTTATTTTTAATTTTTCAATCAATTCTTCAAGCATTATCATATAATCATCTAAAGTCCATGGAAAAGGAGGTTCTGGACTTGCTCCAAATCCTGGTAAGTCTATTATTGTTATTTTAAATTTATCTGAAAGATTGTCCCCAATTGGTTTCATCATTTCAATATTTTGTCCCCACCCATGTAATAAAACTACATCTTTTCCACTACCATATTGTATGTAGTTAACTTTAGTATCGTGAGCATCAATCATTATATTCACCACCTATTTTAAATTATCTAAAATCTTATCCATTTTTTCTCCATACTCAATTGATTCATCATATATAAACTTTAATTCTGGTGTGTGTCTTATTTCTATTCTTTCACTAAGTTTTCCTCTAATAAATGAGCTACTATTATTTAATTCTCTTAAAACTAGTTCTTTTCTTTCACTATCTAAGACAGTAAAATAAACTTTAGCATAGCTTAAATCATTTGTTATATCACAATCTGTAATAGTTACGAATTTTAAATCTTCATTTCTAACTTCTTCCATTAAAATCATACTTATTTCTTCCATAAATGCATGATTTAATCTTTTAATTCTGATATTATTTGCCATAACTACCTCCTTTTATAATTATATCATTAAGATTACTTTTCTTAAAGCATAAAATGAATAATTAGCATTTTGCTTATATAATACCAATAAAATAAAGAAAATATTTGACTTTAAGCAGTTTTTATGGTAAAGTTATAAAGCAGATGTAATTAACAAGGAGGGAATATTATGGCAATAAAAGTAACTAATAGAAAACCTTTAAAAGGAAGAGATCGTTCACATGCTTTAAATACTTCTAATAGAGCTAGAAAACTTAACTTACAAGTAGTAAGACTTCAAGATGGAACAAAAGTAAGATTAACAGCAAGAGAAATTAGAACTCTAAATAAACAAAATAAAATAGCTGCATAATTATGTAGCTATTTTTTTAATTGCATAAAGCTCCCTTTGCTTCAGCTTTTTCTTTTACATCATTATATGTATCTTTATTTGTAAGAAGCGGAACTTTACTAAAATCATTAGGCACAGCTTGTTTAGTTGTATCCTTAAAATATTCATATTTTATTGTGAATTCTAAATATAATTCTGTTTTACTTAATAATTTTACTCTATATGAAATACCATTTTTAGGATTTTCATATGTATCAGTCATATATGTAGAATTAGTATTTAAATCTTTTTTTAGTGTTTCTAAATAATTAACTTCTCCATTTGGTTTTGATGTTACTTTTGATATTGATTCTTTTAATTTATTGTCTTCAAATGTATAGAAAGTCTCTGTATGTATATCTACCTTGTAATATGCTGATTTTAAATTTGAAATGCATGTTAATTTTGATTTATCTTTTTCATATGGAACATAGTTTCTTTTTTTTGCATTAAAATATGCTAATAATGAAGAGATAGATATGCCTACGATAATTAAAACTAACCCTATTATTACAAATACTTTAGGAATTTTTTTTCTTCTTTCTCTTCTATCTTTTTTTTCAGCATCTCTTATTTCATTAAGATTAAGTACATGGGTTTTCATTAGTTCTTCTTGTGCTTTTTTCTTTTTCGACATATAATCACCCTATCCTTATCTACATTATAATTAAATATTTAAAAAAAAACAACTAAATTAGTTATTTTTTCTTGAATCAAATTTTTTTCTTTCCTCAGTATTTAGTATTCTTTTACGTAGTCTTATGTAGTTAGGAGTAACTTCAACTAATTCATCTGAATTAATATAATCTAATGCATATTCTAGTGTTATTGGTCTAGGTCTTTTTAATACTACTGTGTGATCACTTCCTGATGCTCTTACATTACTTAGATTTTTTCCTTTTACTACATTTATTGCTAAATCATTATCTCTATTACATTCTCCAACAATCATACCTTCATATACTTCAGTTCCTGGTTCAATAAACATAATACCACGATCTTCAAGTCCTCCAATTGAGTATGCTGTTGCTGCTCCGTTTTCCATTGAAACTAGTACACCAAGTTTTCTCTCTCCAACATTTAAACTTGTCATTGGTCTATATTCTTTGAAAGTATGACTCATAATTCCATATCCACGAGTTAATGTCATAAAATCAGTTGAAAATCCAATTAACCCACGTGATGGTATTGTATAAATTAGTCTTACTTGACTTTCAAAGTTAGTCATATTTTCCATGTTTGCTCCACGTAGACCAAGTTGTTCAATTACACTTCCAACTACATCTTCAGGGCAATCTATTTGCAATTCCTCATATGGCTCCATTTTTACACCATTTTCTTCTTTTAATATAACTTGTGGTTTACTAACTTCAAGTTCAAATCCCTCACGACGCATATTTTCAATTAGGATTCCCAAATGTAATTCTCCACGTCCAGAAACTAAGAATGATTCATTTGTATATGGTTCAACTTTTAGGCTGACATCTTTTTGTGTTTCTCTGAATAATCTTTCTTCTATTTTTCTAGCAGTTACTATTTTTCCATCTTTTCCAACTAGTGGACTTGTATTTGTACCAAAAGTCATTTGAAGAGTTGGTTCGTCTATGTGAAGTGGTTCTAAAGGCTTTTCAGCACCAACATTGCATAAGGTTTCTCCTACAGAAATATCACTTAACCCTGCTACTGCTACTATATCTCCAGCTTCCGCTTCTTCTACTTCTATTCTTTTATATCCGTAATAACCAAATAACTTTTGAATTCTAAATTGTTTAACTGTTCCATCTAATCTACAGCAAGATACCATTTGTCCAACTTTTATTTTACCATTTGCTATTCTACCAATTCCAATTCTTCCAACAAACTCATTGTAATCTAATAGTGCTGGTTGTAATTGAAGTTCTTCATCACTACTTCCTGAAGGTGCTGGTATTTCTTCAATTATTAAATCTAGTAACTCTGTAAATCCTTCTGTTTGAGTAGAAAGATCTTCAGATAATGAGCATGTTCCATTTAAAGCACTTGCATACACTACTTTAAAATCTAATTGTTCTTCATCAGCTCCTAATTCAATAAATAAATCTAATATTTCATCTAACACTTTTCCACATCTAGCACTTGGTTTATCAACTTTATTTATTACAACAATTGGTTTTACTCCTGCTTCAAAAGCTTTCTTTAAAACAAATCTTGTTTGTGGCATTGGACCTTCATAAGCATCTACAACTAATATTGCTCCATCAACCATATTCATTATTCTTTCAACTTCTCCACCAAAATCAGCATGTCCTGGTGTGTCAAGAATATTAATACGATAGTCGTTATAATCTAAAGCTGTAGTTTTAGCAAGTATTGTTATTCCTCTTTCTTTTTCTAATTGGTTAGAATCCATTGAAACATTTGACATATCTTCATTATCACGGAACATTCCTGATGATTTTAATATTTCATCTACAAGGGTTGTCTTTCCATGATCTACGTGTGCTATAATTGCAACATTTCTTTTTTTCATAAGTACACCTCTTTTTCATAAGCTATTAGATTATAACATATTATTACATTTTTGGCTATACTTTTTTTTACAAATTAGATATAATGTTAACATAGGAGGTCTTTAAAATGTTTTGTAGTAAATGTGGTAGTAAAATTGAAGAGAACACTTCTTTTTGCCCTTATTGTGGGAATAAAATTAGTGAGTCAAAAAAAGATAAAGATGTAGAAAAAAAAGAAAACGATAATGAGAAATCTGAGGTTGAAGTATTAAATGAAGAAAAAAATATAGAAACGACTAACTCAACTGAAGAAAAAAACGTTACTAACAATTTTGAGCAATCTTCTTCAACCAATTCTGAGGAAAGCTCATATAATAATCATAATACTTATAATAATAGTTATAACCAAAATCCCCCTGTCAACTTAATTACGGATGTAAAGCAAGAATCCTATGAAGATTTAAACAAGAAATCACTTATTTTTGGTATTTTAGGTTTTTTCATTTTTCCTTGTGCTATAGTTGCTATATGTTTAGGAAGTTCATATAAGAAGAAAACAAATAATACTTCATCAGGCTTTATTTTAGGAATAATTTCTTGTGTATTGAATTTAATATTAATTCTTGTTCTTACTGTAGTAATTATTCTAGCTGTAATGTATGGTTCTAATACTTCTAGTAGTGGCGATGGTGACAATTCTGGATTAAAAGATTACTATGAAAATGGTTCTAATATTAATTACCAAACTATCGGGAATGATGATTATGGATATTTAACAGTTTCAAAAGATTGGACTTTTTATAGTAGTAGTAGTAATGAATCTACGCTTCAATATATATATGGCAATACTTCTAATATTCTTACTATGTATGCAATGAAAAATTCTGGTTATACTGTGGCACAATATGCAGATAGTATTAAGTCTCGTATACAAAGTTATGGAGCAGATAACGTAAGTTATGAAATAGTTAATGTTGGTAATTATAAAGCAGTAAAACAACAGGCTTATTTATCTTCTCTTTCATCTTATATGACTACTTGGTGTTTTCAAGATGAAAACGGAGCACTTCATTATATAGCTATTAATGCAGATTCAAGTACTGAATTTCAGGATATAGTAAATACATATAAACTTACAAGATAACCTATTATGGTTGTCTTTTTTTTACTAGACTTTTTCTTTGTTTTGTGGTATTATTAAGTTACTTTTGAAAGGGAGAATAAGAATGCTAAATAATCAATTAACCACAACAACTTATACTACAAAATTAAGTCAATTGTCTTATTGATTGTTTTAGTCTTTGATAAAAATATAGCTATATAAGTCTATTACAATCATGTAATAGACTTTTTTAATAACTATGATATAGGACATGATTATTAATTATTTATTCATAGAGAATTATCGGTTGGTGGAAGATAATAATAAACTTAATAATTACTACCTATTAGTTGCACTCGAAAGATGTTGCCCGATTATATCGGTTAAATAAATTAAGATAAATAAAGGATGGTACCGTCTATTTAGACTCCTAAATAGGTATCATTCTTTTTTTTAGGAGATGATATTATGAATGAAATAGAAACCGAGACGATATATTATTTAGTTCTTCCCTATCAAAAGTAAAAAGAAAGAAGGTTATAATATGAATGAAAAATGTGCAAAAATATTAAAAAAAGTTATTAATAATATGTATTCAAATATTAGTTTAGATAAACTAATTATTAATGATGATGAATTTTATTATGAATTTAAAACTAGTGATAAAGTAAGTGAAAATGATTTTCCAAAAATCGTAGATAAAATGAAGGAAATTGACAATAATATCTTTGTAAAACTTTTAAGAATAAGTGGTGTATATTATGAAGGTATTATTAATAATGAAATGATTAATAGAATTTCTGGAAAATCTTTTTATAGTCAGAAAGAATTAGATGATTATGAAGAATTTTTAGAAGAAGCAAAATCTAGAGATCATAGGAAGATTGGTCAAGATTTAGATTTATTTTGTTTTTCTGATTATGTTGGTCCAGGACTTCCATTATATACTCCTAGAGGTACTATTGTAATTGATGAATTAAAAAAGGAAATGGAAAGAATCTGTAAGAAATATGGATTTGAAAAAGTTAGCTGCCCTTCTCTTGCTGATATTTCTTTATTTGAAACTTCTGGACATGCCAAGAAATTTAATGATGAACTTTTTAGAGTTTCATCTCCTAAAGGACATGAGTTTGCTTTAAAACCTGTTCAATGTCCTCATCATACTCAAATATATGCTTCCAAAATAAGAAGTTATAAAGATTTGCCGATAAGATATATGGAATCTGATAAACAATACAGGGCTGAACTACAAGGTGCTGTTTCAAATGGATTATCTCGTACTTACGCTTTTACTGTTGAAGATGGTCATATATTCTGTACTCGTGAGCAAGTAAAGCAAGAAATAATAAATATTTGTAAACTAATAGAGGAATTTTATTCTAATATGGGTCTATGGAATAATCACTGGGTTTCGCTTTCAGTTAGAGATTATGATCATCCTGAAAAATATATTGGTGATTTAGATGATTGGGAATTATGTGAGAAACTATTACAAAAAATATCTGATGAACTATGTCTAGATGCTAAAAGATGTGAGGGAGAAGCGGCTTTGTATGGTCCGAAACTTGATTTTATGTTTAAGGATGCTCTTGGTAGAGAAATACAAATCCCAACTGTTCAAGTTGATTTTGCAACTCCAAAAAGATTTGGTTTATTCTATATTAATGAGAATGGTGAAAAAGAAACTCCAGTAATGGTTCATAGAGCTGTATTAGGTTCTTATGAAAGATTCCTTGTTCTATTATTAGAACAATTTAAAGGCGTACTTCCTATTTGGCTTTCACCTGTTCAAGTAAATATTATTCCTGTTAATATAAAGTACCATGATGAATATTGTAAAAAAGTTTTAGAGTTATTAGCAGATGAAGAAATAAGAGTTAGTTATGATGATTCTAAAGAACAAATGAACAAAAAAGTAAGAGAAAGTAATATTATGAAAAATCCATGTACATTAATACTTGGAGATAAAGAGAGAGATAATAATTTAGTAAGTTTCAAAATGTATGGAAGTAGTCAAACTATTTCAGTAAGTATAGAAGATTTTATAAGTATGATAAAGTCAGAAATTAAAAGAAGATAATGTATTTTATTCATTATCTTCTTTTTTTAAAATTTTAATTTATTATTTTTATACTTTATTATATCATCAAATAAAGAATACCATTTTACTTGAATATAATCCCTATATTTTAAATACTTTGTGTTGTTATTTAGGCATCTATTCAATGGTTGAATAAAAAGACAGCTTATGTGTATTCCATTTGAAATATTATTTAAATTACTTTTAATTATTTTAGTTATATCTTCTTTGTTAATCCATAAAAAATCATTGGGAGTTCCATAGACAATTGCATCTACTTTATTTTTTGCAAATTTTCCACTTAATATAAATCTATCTATTATTTTTTCAATGTTAATTGTTAATAAGTTTTTATTAATAATTTCAATTTCAGTTTTGTATTTCGCTTTATATTCTTTTGCAGATAAAACTTTATTAGAATTATCTTTATCAATTCCATAATGAAAGTTTTCATAATATTCAAGAACTTCATTTTTTATTCCTAATTCTCTTAAGAATTTTTTTAATAAATCTAATCTTTCTACATGTACAGAGTTTCTACTTCCTTTTTTTATACTAATTGTTTTAATTGTATTATTAATTTTTATAAAGATATCTCCCTTTTCATATGAATTTTTATTTCTCCAAGATTTTATTATTAAATTTTCATTAAAATTTGGAAATAAATCTTCTATTAATTCTTTTTGTAATGGATTAAGTTCTTTTATTCTTTTATTATTAATTTCTATTATTTTGTTTTTTATTTTTACCATTGTTGTTTCAGAATTGTTCATCTTGTCTAATAATTTATAATTTCCTCCAACACCTCTATATATTGCAACACCATTTATAATTTCTTTTTTTATTTTTTCATTTCCATCAATACAATATACAGCAACATCATTACCAGCATTCTTTAAATTTTCTGCCAATAACTTAACACTATTTTCAGTTCCTCCAACCATATTCGGATAATAATATGAATTTACAATTAAAATTTTCATTCTTTTTCTCCTATTACATAATTACATAAAAATCCTATAAAAAAACAAATAATAGGTTCTTCAAAAGTATTACAAACACAACTATATGAATATATAAATATGGCTAATGTAAATATAAAATTGTTATCTTTTTTACTGCCATAAAAAACATTTTTTATTGGTAAAATTAAGAATAACAAACAAAAAACTCCAAAGGTACCATAAAGATATAAAAACAAATTATCAGGAGTAGAATTTTCTCTTCCGTTATAATACCCTTGAAAAGATCCTATTCCACCAATCCCCCTACCTAATATTAAACTACCGATTATTTTTTATAAACATAATTACATTAGGCCATGTCTTAATACATCTCTCTTCAATAGATGATAAATATTTTATATATGTAATCTGATTCATAGAATTCCTTAAATCCCTAAAAACAGATTCACTCTTTAATGAAAATATAGGAAAAAATATCATAATAGATAACATACCTATACATATGTACTTTGCATACGCTTTCTTTTCTTTAAACAAAATATATCCTAATAAAAAAATAATGGAAATTAATACCCCTTTAGTTGTAGTTAAATATATTATTAGCAACATAAAAAACAATAAATAAAGTTTTTTACTTTTTTTACTTTTATAAAGACTAATAATTCCGCAAATAACAACATATGTTGCAGCATTAAAAGATGTTCTAGAAAAGCCAGCTACTCTTTTTATTCCCATAGTAGTCCACGCTCTACTTGTTGTGATACCAATCCCATCAACTATAGCTTCCATTCCTTCCCACGGAAACGAAACAAATTTATTCAATAAAATTCCAAAACACAACATCCCAAAACAAATCTTATAAAACTTTTGATTATTTTTTATATCATTAAAAATAAGTTCACTATTAAAAAAACCATTCCAAAATATCATAAGAATTTTTAATATACCTAACACAATTTGTTTGCTATTATCAATATATATAATTCCCATCAAAATACTAATAAAACAGACAAATAACAGTCCAAAAAATCTTTTTGAAATCTTTATTTTAAATATTGATAATAAAAAAACAAACATAATTATAGCATCTTTTATATAAATAGCTTGTACCAATCCTAGTGTTTGAAAAATATATCTAAAAAAAGCCTCAAAAAAAACAATAATAAAATATATTCTTATTAAATTAAGTTTTATAATATCAATTTTCTTATTACTCATTTTATTCCTTTTCTTATATTATTTATATATTCTCCTATGTACATTAGCATTTATTTTCCAATCATACTTAAATATATTTATAAAATTGGTCTTTAAATTTTTATTTTTTGTATTAATATCAATACATTCTGCCATCTCTCTAACATTCAACGGATCAAAATACTCAACATTATCTCCACCAATCTCAGGCATAGATGAAGTATTAGAACAAATTACTGGAGTTCCACAAGCTAACGCTTCTAAAATTGGTAAACCAAATCCTTCGTATAAAGAAGGAAACACAAATAAATCCGCTAAATTATATAAATCAACTAATTCTTCTTGACTTACCATTCCTGTATGTATAACATTATTCTCTAATTTTAATATTTTCTCTTTTTCATCAAGTTCTTTATAATTTGCAAAAGCTTTTCCAACTAAAATTAATCTAGTATCTTCTTTACATTTAGTTTGCGAATATGCTTCTAATAATCTTTCAAGATTTTTATGAGGTTTTAAATTTCCAACATACATTAAAATTTTCTTATCTCTTGGAATTTTGAATTTATCATATAAATATTCAATTTCTTTTCTGTCTTTTTTTATAAATTCTTCTCCAACTCCATTATATACAACTTCAATTTTATCTGCATTTACTTTAAACATTTTCAAAATGTCATTCTTTGTATTTTGTGAAACTGTGATAACTTTAGTTGCTTTTTTTAAAGCTAACCAGATCATAAATTTTGCATAAAAATAAGCAAATTTATTTGGTAAAAATTCAGGATAAATCAAATGAGTCAAATCATGAATTGTTACTACCATCTTCTCTCTATAAAATATTGGTACATTATAATGAGGAACATGTAAAACATCCACTTTTTCCTTTTTTAATTTTCTATATGGAAATTTTAGTTGCTCTTTTATTCCATAAATTTTAGAATCATATTTAATAACTTTGCTTGTGCTATATTTTTTTATTTTCTCTTCTGTTCCAAGTAGAACATCATAATCATTTTCTTTTACTAAATTTTGAATATAAGTTCCTATGCCAGACATTTTTATCATTCTAGCATCCATAGCAATTTTCATTTACTTACGCACTTCTTTCACAAAATTTCTAATCTTANNTTAATGCATGTTTTCTAATTTCTAGTTTATCAAAATTCATTTTTTCAAATCTTTTTATAGCATCTTTTAAACTTTCAACATTTTGCTCATTAAAAAACACACCTGTTTTTCCATCTACAACAGTATCTAGTGCTCCACCTTTTCCGTAAGCAATAACTGGTCTTCCACAAGCCATTGTTTCAACTGGAACTATTCCAAAATCTTCAAGACCTGGAAATAATAAAGCTTTACATTCTTGCATATATTTCTTAACAACATCATCTGGTTGTCTTCCTAAAAATTTGATATTTTCAACACCATCGGCTATTTTTTCTAATTTTTCTCTTTCCGGTCCATCACCAATTACAACTAGTTTCTTTCCAAGCTCTTTACAAGCCTGTACAGCTAAATCAAATCTTTTATATCCAACTAATCTAGATATTACAAAATAATAATCTTCATCAATATCAGATATTTCAAATTTTTTACATCTAACCGGTGGATTTNNCTTCTAATACATTAAGCCCTGTCATATTCTCTACTGATTTTTTTACTCTTTTTTGAATTTCGTGAGAATTTGCAATAAAATAATCAATTCTTTTATTGTTGCTTTTATCCCATATTCTCATAAAAAATAATAATATATTAACTAATCCCTTTTTTATAGGATTCATTCCATTTGTATATTCATATTTATACTCATAAGCATATCTCATTGGAGTATGAATATAACAAATATGTACAGCATCTTTTCTTTTTCTAATTCCNNGAAGAACTTGTTAATATAACATCATAATCTTTCATATTAAAAGCTGAAAAGGCAAGTGGCATAAACGGGAAATATTTTTTATGATTTGTTACCATTTTTTTTCTTTGTAAGAAACTTGTTCTTACATCTAAATCTTTTAATCCATTATCTAAATTATCTGGATTATAAAAAGTTGTATAAATTGGTGCATCTGGAAAAACTTCATGAAAATTTATAACAACTTGTTCTGCTCCTCCCATGTTGGTAAGCCAATCATGGCCTATAGCAATTTTCATCTTTTATACTCCTTAATTTTANNGAATTATCTATATATTTTTTTCTTAATTCATGAACATTAGCAATTTTTTCTTTTTTACCAACAATTATAAAATTATCAGATTCAATTAAAAATATACTATCTACATCAAGTAATATAATTTTTTTATCACCAGCATAAACAACATTGTTATATGAATCGTAAGCTTCAACTTCTCCTTTAACAATATTATCTGCAATATCTGGTTTTAAATATCTTTGAAGAGCCTTCCAAGTTCCTATATCATCCCAGCCAAATTCGCTAGGTATAACTTGTATATTTGGTGATTTTTCCATAACAGCATAATCAATTGAAATTGATTCGCATTTTTTATATTCGTTATTTATAAATTCCTTATATTTAGAACTTTCAATACTTGGCATATTTTTTAATAATTCATATCCTGAATTAAAATTGATTTTTAATTCTTCAAGCATATGATTTACATTAAAAACAAACATCCCAGCATTCCATAAATATGTACCTTCATCTAAATATTTTTGAGCTGTTTCTAAATCTGGTTTTTCAACAAATCTCTCAACTCTATATATATCCATCTCATTTAGATGAATTTTTTTATCAGTCATTTTTATATAACCATATCCTGTTTCAGGTCTATCGGGTTTAATTCCTATTGTTATAATCGCTTCGTTATTATTATTTAAAAATTCATTTGCTGTATCAAAAGTATCTAATAATTGTTCTGTATTAGAAATTATGTGATCAGAAGGTAAAACAACGATATTTGCATTGGGATACATTTGGTTTATGTATAAACTAGAAAGTAAAATACATGGTGCTGTATTTCTTCCCTCTGGTTCTATTATTATATTTTTTTCATCTATATTTTTTAATTGTTCTTGAACTAACCCTTTATATTTTTCACAAGTAACAACAAATATTTGACTGCTTACAACTTTCTTATTAACTCTTTCAAAAGTTTCTTGAATCATTGTTCTATTACCAATTAAATTTAAAAATTGTTTTGGTTTATCTTCTGTAGATTTTGGCCAAAAACGAGTCCCTTTTCCTCCAGCCATAATCAATACACACAATTTATTCATTTATTAAACAGCTCCTTCTTTCTTAACAACTGATATAACAGTTTTTAATAAAATTTTTATATCAAATATTACACTAAAATTGTCTACATATGTACTTTCCATTCTAACTCTTTCTTCATAAGAAGTATCTGATCTACCATTAGCAGCCCAGTATCCAGTAATTCCTGGTTTTACAGATAATACTTTATCTTTATAAAAACCAAACTTTTCAATCTCATCATTTATAACAGCTCTCGGACCAACTAAACTCATATTTCCAATTAGCACATTTATAAATTGAGGAAATTCATCTAAACTTGTTTTTCTTAAAATTTTTCCTATTTTTGTTATTCTTGGATCATCTTTTAGTTTTCTATTTTCTTCCCATTCTTTTCTTAAATCTTCATTTTCTTCTAACATTTGTTTTAGAACACCTTCAGCATTAATTATCATAGTTCTAAACTTATATATTTTAAATTTCTTTCCGTTTTTTCCAATTCTTTCTTGACTGTAAAAAATTGGTCCATTCTCTTTGTTTACAAAATTCATTACTGCAACCACTATAGTTAAAGGAACTAATATCATTATTCCTACTATAGCTCCACAGATATCCATAATTCTCTTTAAAAATAAATTTATTTTGCTTTGTGATTTTATCTCATATTCAACATTAGTCTTTGGTACAACTACTAAATTACTATAATCTACTCCTACATCAATTTCCATTTTTTCTGCAAGGTTTTTCATTATATATAACACTCCTCATATATTTTAAAACCCAAAAGTAATTACTCTCAAATTTTTTTATTTTTTTTACACACTTGGTATTATCTATTGTACAAATTTCACACTATCATTAGTAGTTATATATTTTATTATATTTTTTGACAAAATTCAACCCTTTTAGATAAACTTTTTGTAAATCTCTTTTCTCGTAATCACTGTTACAAGTATACCATGTTATTAAAGTTATGTCAACCGTTTTGCTTTAGTATTTTCAAAAAAAAAAGAACAATTTTATAAAACATCAATAATATTGTTCTTTTTGTAATATATACTTATTGTTTTGTTTCTTCTAATCTATATATATCATAATTTTGTGTTTCATAAAATAATTTAAAACCATAAGTTTCCATACTTTCTGTTAAATCAGTTGATTTTTCAAACACAACATAATTTGTATTAGTTCTTTTGCATAAATTTACTATATATTTAACATCACCACTATTTAACTTTTGCACTGGTTCATAATTAGATGCATCATCACTATCTGATGGTAACTGTTTTCCATTTTCATCATATAGAGCTGTCACTACTCTAGTATACACCATATCTATGTTAGCTCTTACTTGTCTTATTCTAGAAGACATTCCATATGGCACAATAGCTTTTTTATAACTTGTTTCTTTATCATCAGATATTGCATAAGCAATTTCAACTGTTTCATCTGGCAATTTATACAAATTATCTACTTTTATCATATTATATTCATTAAATATAGTATTTCCTAAAAAAATTATAGCTCCACTAAATATTACAATAAACACTAATTTTGTAACTTTTCCAAAGTATTCTACAAATTTTGTTATAGCATATGCCATTGTAATTAAAGTCGGTAACATATAATAAATTCTATACATAGAACCTAAATTAATAAATTTATTTAACAGCCAAATACATAATGGATTCCATATAACTAGCAAAATTAATATAGAATACCATACAAAAAAAATTTTTTTCTTTTTATCTTTTTCTTTAAAGAAAATAAACATGATTGAAATTAAAAACATTATAAAAAACAAATATCTTTCTTGATTAAAATATTTAAATAATGATTTTATTTCTTCTAACATTTCTATTATTAAATTTTTCAATATTTTTTCCTCTACTTTATTTTTAAATATATATAACCAATTATTGCACATGGTATTATGCACAAAATTGATTTGAATAGATATGATATTTTTCTATCTCTAATTCCATTTACAATTGCTAATGAGCCTAATGATATTGGAATAAGTGCTACAGACATCTCTGTACATAAACACCCTGCATTTACCAATACAAAAGTTGTTATCCAATCTCTTATTTTGTTTTTCTCTTTATTCATAGAATCAAAACTTATTTTCCAAATAGCTGGTAATATAACACCTGCCATAATCGCTCTACCAAACCATGTATATAAAAGAAAATATTTATTATATCCTTTTACTTCAAAAGTATATATGCTAAGCAAAAATGTAAAAATTAAAAATATGTATCTTGAATCCTTTTTTTCAAAAACTTTTTTAGAAAAATAATAATATATGATAAAGCCTATACAAATAAACATCATTTGAATTATTGTATGAGTTACTATAGTTACATGTATTTGTATTTGTTGAGATAATACTGCATAATATGCAGAAATTGGAGCCAAAACTCTTCTAGGAGACATTGACTCTATATCACTTCCATTCGAACCATTTAAATACATTTTATTATTTTCTATCATATCTGTTGAAAGAATTACAAAACTTACATCATCATCATTTATACTTGCATATCTATATCTTACTCCTAAAAAAGTTCCAAATATTACCAAAAATATAATTTGATATAAAGATATTTTCTTAAAAATATCTTTAACAGAAATAACTTTAAATTTCTCTAATACTTTTTTAAAAACAAATTTCTTTCTATTTACAATAACAGATATTAATGAAAATATAATTATTGTAACAGAC
>DLOU01000047.1:5047-5174 GCA_002477275.1 Caryophanales bacterium UBA7476 | reverse complement strand
ATTGCTATAACAAAAAATATTGCCATTTGAAAAAAATGTCCTAATGTCCAACTATATAAAATTTCATTTTCCTCTTCATTTATTAAAAATTTTCCCAATATATAAGGGACTATAATTAACCAAAACA
>DLOU01000047.1:3818-5005 GCA_002477275.1 Caryophanales bacterium UBA7476 | reverse complement strand
CATACAAACAACTTCTGGAATTTTACCATTTATATTATCTTCCATACCTATATGAACATGACCAGAAATAATATAAAAAACTTTATATTCATCAGAAAGAATTAAATCAAAAGCCTCTTGGGTAGCTTCTTTAGGAGCAATTCCCCCATCACCTATTGCAGAAACTCTATCTCTATACTGTTTATTCGTTTCTATAATATGTTCTGTAGCAATTGGTACATGCATCATAACGATTGTTGGCTTTTTCTTTTCTAAAACCTCTTTTATTTTTGAAATATTTTTCTCTTCTATTTTTCCCTTTCCATTATTTATGGCCAAAACTACTAAGTCTTCATATTCTAAATAAGATACTTCTGTATCTTGCATTATATCTTGAAATTTAGGAACAAACTTTTCTTCTGTTTNNATCATGATTTCCAAAAGTATATAAATATTTGGTTTTTAATAAACTTAGATTTTCTTTAAACTCTTTTAAATTTATATCTGCTGGAGAATCTAGTATATCTCCTACCAAAAGCAAAGCATCTGCATTTTTATTATTAGTATATTGTATAATTTCGTTAAAATACTTTCTTGGATTTGCTTTATTTATATAAAACATATCCTGCCTTTCTTTTAAACTTTTTCTTATTCTTTCATCTGGTTCATTTTCATCCGCAATACTCATATGTAAATCTGAAAAGAAAACAAATTGGTACTTTGATTTTACTTCATCATTAGTAACTTCATATGTATTTATATTCTTTATTAAATCAGTATTATACTCAGGATCATAAAATATTTTTTCGTTTTCTGCATTACTTATAGTTTCTTGCGTTCTTGTTGTTTTCAAATACATACATAAAAACAATACTATTGCAATCACTATTAATAAAATAAAAAAAATCCTCTTTTTCATTTTTTCTCCTCAAAAATTCTATCCAAAATTCATTAACCATATTTTTCATATTATATTATCAAACAAGAAAAAATACAATACATATTTATCAATAAATTTCTTGTTTTATTGGTAAAGTAAAAAAAAGAGATGCCACAAAGCATCTCATATATAAGTAAATCTATAAGCCGGGTTCTGTCTTAAATAGTCATTTATCTAGGATATATATTGCTATATATCTCAAGCCACTCAAATCGAGAAGACGGCGAGCAGCCTTAACCTTCTCTGCAAGGTGTTGCTCCAGGTAGGG
>DLOU01000047.1:0-3811 GCA_002477275.1 Caryophanales bacterium UBA7476 | reverse complement strand
CTCACCTTTTCACCCTTACCTTGTTTAAAGGCGGTTATTTTCTGTTGCACTTTCCTTAAGGTCACCCTCACTAGACGTTATCTAGCATCTTTGCTCTATGGAGCCCGGACTTTCCTCTCCTAACACTTTTCAGTAATTAGCAGCGACTATTCGGTTTACTCTGTTTTTTATTTTACTCTTTTATTTTTGGTTAGTCAAGTGATTTTGTAACAGTTGAGACAGTTCTTGACATACAATAACTGACCCCTTACTCTCCATGAATCAAACATTCATCCGGTATATTATCACTAGTAAAAACTTCTGTATATGTACTATTACAACTATGTGTTGCAAGTTCCCCTGAATCTTTACATACTGCAAGTTCAACTACTCCTTTTGGCTTTTCAAAAGTTGAAGCTGGAAGTCCTGAATGAACAAACTTCATTATCTCAGACCAAATAACTCCTGCTGGATTATTTCCATTATAACTTATCCTTTCATTCTTATCATATCCATACCAAACAACACTTGTATAATAATTTGTAAATCCACAAAGCCATCTATCATTATTCTCATTTGTTGTTCCAGTTTTAGCAGCAACATCTATATTTGGTATTTTGCAATATGTAGCAGTTCCTAAGTTACCTTCTACAGGTTGTTTTAATAAGCTTTTCAACATATAAGCAACTTGTTTAGAAAAAACTTTTCTTTTTATTTGTTTTGATTTAAAAACTACTATACCATCTTTACCTTCAATTTTACTATAAAAAGTTGGTTCAATATATTCTCCATCATTTGCTATTGCACTATAAGCTCCAGCCATTTCTAATGGACTTATTCCTTTATCTAAACCGCCTAATGCTAAATTTAAATTATCATCAACATCTGTTAAAGTTGTAACTCCAAGTCTTCTCATAAATCTAATTGATTCTGCTGGTGTAAGTTCTTCAATTATTTTAACAAAAGGAATGTTTTGAGAAGATTCAACAGCTCTTCTTACTGTCATTTTTCCTTGGAATCCGTTATAATCAGTTGGCGTATATCCTTCTTCTGTTCCATCATCAAAAGTTGTTTTTTCATCTACATATATTTTTGATGGTGTTATAATTTTTTTTACTAAAGCTGGTGCTAAAACTGATATTGGCTTTCCAGCGGAACCAGTTTGCCTTGTTATTTGAGTAGCTCTATTTAATCCTCTTGATTCACTTTTTTCTCCAAGACCTCCACTACATCCTAGTACATAACCATTATCTTGATCCATAACTACAATAGCACCTTCAGCATAAACACCATCATATTTTTTAGATTTTAATTTATATTTATCTTTTTTTACTTCGTTATCTATTATTGTTTGAATTGTAGAGTTTTGTGTACTGTATATTGTTAATCCGCCACCATAAATATAACTTGTAGCTAATTCTTTTGATATTCCTTTTTCTTTCATTACATCATCTACAAGTTGTAATAATAAAGCATCAGTATGATATGAATAAACATTACCTCCAGTAGTTTCTCCTTTTGAAAATGCTAAGCCATTATCTACTTCTGCAACAGCATTATTATATTCTTCATCTGATTTAATATAATTTTGCTCTTTCATTTTTGCTAAAACAGTTTTGGTTCTTTTCTTAATTTTTTGCATATTTTTTCCTTCAGCATCTTCACTAAATGGTTTGTATGAATTTGGAGAATTATTTATTCCAGCCATAAAAGCACATTCTGCAAGAGTTAAATCTTTTGCTGTTTTATTAAAATAATATTTTGCACCAAGTTCTACTCCATAATAATCTTGACCAACAAATATTATATTTAAATATGTTTCTAAAATCTGATCTTTTGATAAAACAGATTCAACTTTATAAGCTCTAGCCCATTCTTTAAGTTTTCTATCTATTGTTTTATCTTTATCTGAAGTTGCATTTTTTACTAACTGTTGTGTTATTGTACTTCCTCCGAAAGAAGTAGAACCTTTTCTAATTACATAGTTTAATACAGCATGACCTGTTCTTTTGAAATCAACTCCATTATGTTGTTCAAATCTTTCGTCTTCTATTGCTATATAGGCTTTTGGTAAATAATCAGCCATATCACTTAAAGAAATTATTTTTCTTTTTTCATCACCATTAAGAGTAGCTATAACATTTCCCTCTGAATCTAAAATTGTTGAATTAGATTCTCCTATTACTAAATCATCTGTATTAAATTCATCCATTGCAACTTTAAAATGTGCAACAAATATTGCAGAAGCTATAATAACAGCAATAAAAATTGCAATAATTAAAATCATAAATATATTTCTTATTATTTTTTTCTTCTTTTTATTTTTTGTATCATTGACATTAGATTTGGATTTAGTCTTTTTCATTTTTTTATCTGATTTACTTGTATTTTTTTTATCCATATTTCCTCCACTACCAAAATTTACTTTTTAATTTTATACTTTTTACTATAAAAATTCAATAGTTTTTATATAAATTAATAAAATGTTAAAAAAATCGTGAAGGAACTTTTTAATCTCTTTATTTAATTAAAATTAGCTAAAATTCAACTTTTCTTTTTTCTCTTTTCTTATAACAATAAAAAATGCTACTAAAACTAAAAAAGCCATTAATACAAGTCCAAAAAATATTGCAATTGTATAATAATTAAATTCTTTTTTGGTTTCAAAAGTAACCTGTTTTACACTTGAATTTAACTCTACTGAAATATCTGATACTACATCTACTGTATATTTTTTATTATTAATTGAATAAGTTATACTTCCAAGTTTATCTCCTTTTTCTATTGGTAATGTAATATCATCTAATTTAATATCTCCATTTGTTTTACTAATAACATCATCTTTTTCACATAAAACTCTAATATCTTCACTTAAAACAAGATTAACCTTTTCTTTTTTTCCAGACTCTGTTTCTATTTCTATAGAATTTACAACAGACCCTTTTTTTAAAAATTCAGATATTCTATATTTTTCATATCCATAATCTAATAGTTGTTTTGTATCATAATATCTAGCACTAACACCATCTATTTTACCTTCTGCATATAAAACAACAGCTACTAATTCAAATCCTTTTTTGTTTGTACATGTTACTAAACAATTCTTAGCAGGAGTAGTAAATCCTGTTTTACCTGCAATTGCAAATTGATAATAATTTGGACTATCCTTTATTAAAAAACTATGTGTATTATTAAAAGTTCTAGGTTCTCCATCATAAAGAGAAGTATTTGGCAAAGAACATGAAGTTAATGCAGATATTCTTCTAAAATCTTCATTTTGCATACAATATCTTTCTATTAAAGCCATATCATATGCTGTAGAATAGTGTTTTTCATCATGCATTCCATTAGCATTAACAAAATGTGAATCTAAACAACCAATTTCTTTTGCTTTAGAATTCATAAGTTTCGCAAATTCTTCTAAACTTCCAGAAACATATTCTGCTAAAATAGTAGCAGCTTCATTTGCAGAACGAAGCATCATTACTTCTAATAATTCTTCAATTGTAAATTCTTCTCCAATTTTTATATTAGCAGTTGTATATCCATCTGTAATTGAATTGACAGCATATTCACTTGCTTTTGTTTTTTCAGATAAATCTTCACAATTTTCTATTGTTAATATTGCTGTTAATATTTTAGTAATACTTGCTGGATATAAACGTTCATTCATATTTTTATCATACAAGACTTCCCCTGAATCCATTTCCATTAATACAGCACCTTTAGAATGTAAATCTAACTCATTTGTATTTGCTTCTTGCTCTACATTTTCTTCATTATTTACTAAATTTTCATTTTCTATAGAATTATTATTTATAAAATCAGAATC
>DLOU01000042.1 GCA_002477275.1 Caryophanales bacterium UBA7476 | reverse complement strand
TTACTTAAATCTTTTGTTCTTGAAAAAAAATATAGCTAGTGATAAAATTTAATTAAAATAAAGAAGGAGTGAAAAAATGGACAATAAAGAAGATGAAGTAGTTCAAGAAAAGACAAATGATGAAGTACCTAAAGAAGTAGTAGAAACACAAAAAGAAGAAACAAATGAAAAAGATAAAGTGGCAAAAAAAATTCCAGAACAAAAATCAAAAAAGAAAAAAGGAAAAGTAGCACTAATAATATTATTAATTGTAATATTATTATCAGTTGCAGGAGTAGGATCATACTTATTCATAATTAAAGATAAAATTAAAAAAACAGAAAAAATAAAAAAAGATAAAGAAGAAGTATATTCAGAATATAGAATGTCTGGAAATTCTTTAGAAAAATTTGACTTAGCGTTTTTAAAGTTAGAAAATGAAGAAAAAAATAAAGTATATAGTCCATTATCAATAAAATATGCTTTAGAAATGTTAAGTGAAGGAGCAAATGGAGAAACAAAAAAACAAATAGATACAGTTATTGGTGATTATAAATCAAAAAAATATACTAATAATGAACATATGAGTTTTGCAAATGTAATGTTTATCAAAAACACATTTAAGTCAAATATAAAAGAAACATATACAAATAATTTAAAAGAAAAATATAATGCAGAAGTAATTTATGACTCATTTGAAAATCCAAATAATATAAATTCTTGGGTAAGTAATAAAACATTTAACCTAATTAATAATTTACTTGATAGTGTAGATGATAATAATTTCTTTTTAATTAATGCACTAGCGATTGATATGAATTGGAATAATCAAGTGCATTGTACATTTGATCATAAAATACCTTGTATTAATGATGGAATATATAGTATCAGTTATGCACATGAAAAATTAGAAAAAGATGCTGATAGACCGTATAGTGTAGTTGATTATCCTTATTATGATGAGGAAAACTTTTATATTGATCATTATGATTACACTAACGGTGTATCAACAAAAGTATATAATAAATTTAATGGAAAAGAAGGTATAAAAGGAGCAGATATACTTGCTGATTTCAATAAATATAACATCGTAAAAGATTTAGGAGAAGATAAAATCAAAGATATTTTAAGACCTGAATATGAAGCATGGCTTAAAACTGAAGATGGAAAAACAGATTTACCTGTTGAAGAAGGACTAAATAGATTTATTAATGAATTAAAAGGAAATTATGGTAACAGTGCAAATTCAACTGATTTCTTAGTACATGAAGATGATAATGTAAAAGTATTTGCAAAGGATTTACAAGAGTACGATGGTACAACACTTCAATATGTTGGAATTATGCCTAAAAAAGATAAACTAACTGAGTTTGTAAAAAATACAAATGAAGAAGAACTAAATAAAATCATAAAAGAACTAAAAGAAGTTAAAATAGATAGTTTTGAAGAAGGATATGTTACTAGAATTAGAGGATTTATTCCATTCTTTAAATTTGAATATGAGTTAAAACTTTTAGAAGATTTAAAGAAATTAGGAATTGTAGATGTTTTTGATAGTAAAAAAGCAGACTTATCAAATATGTGTAAAGAAGGTAACAATTATATTGATCCAGCTATTCATAAAGCAACAATAGAATTTTCAAATGATGGAATAAAAGCTTCAGCTGTAACTGCGGCTGGAGGAGCTGGATCAACTACGGGGCCATATTTTGAACATTTATTTGAAGTTCCAGTTAAAGAAATAGATTTAACATTCGATAAACCATTCATGTATATAATTCGTGATAAGAGTTCAGGAGAAGTATGGTTCACTGGTACAGTTTATGAACCAATTCAAAAACAATAAAAGATCTTTATAGATCTTTTTTTGTATAAATTTGTTCTTTTTTGAAACAATTAGAATAATTTTTAATAGAGGTGTAACATGAAGAAATTTATACTTATTCTATTATTAATTATTATGTGTCCATTAACTACCTTTGCAGAAGAAAAAGATAACTTAATTTCTAATGCAAAATCAGGATTACTAATGGAAGAATCAACAGGTGAAATTATTTTTGAAAAAGATAAAGATAAACAAGTAGCAGTAGCATCTATGACAAAGATGATAGCTCAAATAATAATACTTGAAAATATAGAAAAGAAAAATATAAAATGGACAGATGTAGTTACAGTATCAAAAAATGCAGCAGATATGGGTGGATCACAAATATATTTAGCTGCAAATGAAAAAATGACAGTAAAAGATTTGTTTAAAGGTATTTCAATGGCAAGTGCTAATGATGCTACAGTTGCTATGGCAGAATACATATCGGGCAGTGAAGAAAAATTTGTAAAAGAGATGAACAAAAAAGCAAAAGAGTTAGGATTAAAAAACACAGTTTTTAAAAATTCAACTGGATTAGATAGTGAAGGACATTTTTCAAGTGCATATGATATGGCTATAATAGCTAAGACATTATTAAGTCATAAAGAAATATTAAATTTTTCAAGTGTATATGAAGATTATTTAAGAGTAGATACACCAAATAAATTTTGGCTTGTAAATACAAATAAATTAGTTAGAACATATAGTGGGGCAGATGGGTTAAAAACAGGTCATACAGATAATGCAGGATACTGCTTAGCAGTAACAGCAAAAAAAGATAATATGAGGTTAATAGCAATCCTACTTGGTGAAGAAACAGCCGCAGTAAGAAATAAGGAAGCAGCTGAACTATTGGATTATGGATTTAATAATAAAGAACTAAAAATAATTAAAAAGAAAACTGATTTAGTAAAAACAATTAAATTAAAAAATTCTACAAAAGAAAAAATAAAACTATATCCAAAGAATGATATAACAATATTAAATGATAAAGGAATAAACAAAGAAAAATATACTACAAAAGTTGAGTTAAATAAAATAGCACTACCAATTAATAAAAATGCAACTGTTGGAAAAATTAGAGTATATCAAAATAACAAAATAATAAAAGAAGAAAAAATAATTACAAAAGAAAAAATAGAAAAACTAACTTACATAAAGTTATTTATAAATAATTTAAAGAAAATTCCAAAAGGAATAATGGATAACTAGACTAGAAATAGTCTTTTTTTTATATAAAAATATGATAAAATAATATAAGAGGATAGTATTATGAGAAAAGAAAAAGAAATAGAAATAAGAAATAATATAAAAAAATTAAAAACAACTAAATTAACAGAGATAGATGAGAAAAATAGTTTCTTAAAAATAAAAAAATATAAATGCACTATAGGTGAAAGAGATATCTATAGAGAAAAACTTATTAAGGGTAAAAGTGATGGAAGTGCAGTTACGATAATACCTTTATTAGATAATGGGGAACTTCTAATGGTAATGGAGCCCAGAGTATTTACAAATAAAACAGTGGGAATTGGTTTTCCTGCGGGTTACATTGAAGAAAGTGAAGACGAAAATGAAGCTGCATTAAGAGAGTTAAAAGAAGAAACTGGATATGTTGCAGATGAAATTATTAAACTAGATGAGTTTTATCAAGATGAAGGATGTAGTGGAGCACTTAATAAGATTTTTGTAGCACGTAATTGCAAAAAAAAGTATGCACAAAAACTTGATGAAGATGAAATAGTTGAATATATAACATTAACATTTGAAGAAATAAAAGAACTTTTAAATAACAAGTACATAATGGGTGGACATACAAAATTAGCTATAGAAAAATACAAAGAATTTATAACTAAATAGTTTAAAGGAGAAGTAAGATATGAAAAATAAGAAGTTTTCATTAATAGTATCAATTGTAATGGTATTTACTCTTGGATTTTATTTTGTAACCAACGAAAGTAGAATTCAAGTCGATTCAGGTTTTGATTCTAGTTTTGATTCTAGTTCAAGTTCTAGTTGGGATTCAAGTAGTTCATCAAGCTCAAGCTCAAGAAGTAGTTCAAGTCATAGCTCAAGTCATAGTTCAAGTAGAAGTTCAAGCTCAAGTTACAGCTCAGATAGTAGTTCTGATCATAATTACAATACAATTAATTTACCAGAAATAGATGCTAATCAAATAGCAATAATATGTGTTTTTACATTCATATTGATTGTTGCACTAGTTATTATTGCAAAAATATCAGCGCGTAATTCAAAAAAACTACAAGAAAATGTAGAAGAAGGAATAGATAATGATAAGAGTTATGATGAAATGATAAATAAAATAATAGATGATGATGAAAAGAATAAAAAGAAAATTAAACAAAATTCAGAGATGTTACTAAATAAATTATTAGAAAAAGAGCAAACAACAAAAGAAGAATTTTATAAGAAACTATTTAATATATATAAAGATGTTCAAATATCATGGATGGATTTTGATTATGATAAAATGAGAAGTCTAGTATCAGATGAAATGTATAATATGTATAAATCACAACTAGAAACATTATCACTTTCAAATCAGAAAAATATTATGAAAAAAATAAAATATAATTCATGTGAATTATTAAGTTTAGAAGAAAATGAAGAAGCATTAAATATAAAAGTAAAATTAAATGTTAGATGCTATGATTATATTGTTAATTCAAAAACAAATGATTTAATTAAAGGATATAAAGATAAGTATTGGTTTTATGAATATGAAATTGAGTTTATAAAGAATAAAAATATAAATTATAGCTGTATAAATTGTGGTACGAAATTAGAAAAAAATATAAATAAATGCCCATCATGTGGTAGTGTTATTTTAAATAATAATGAAGATTGGGTAATGTCAAAAAAGAAAATGGTAGACCAAAGATAAAGAGGAAAGAATATGAATAAACTAAAGAACAAAAAATATAAATTATTAACTATATTATTATCTATATTAATATTTAATACAGACATTGTATATGCAAAAGATAAAATACAATTGTATCAACCAATAGATGTATTTAATTATTTTAAATCATTACATTTTATACCAATAATAATAATAGTAGTTTTATTAATTATAATATCGTTTTTTGGTAAAAAGAAAAACGTAAAGGAAGAAGATATATCAGTACACAATAGATTAGATATAGCAATACCAGAAGATTTTAGTTATTTTGAATTTCATAAAGAAATATTCTATATATATAATGAAATAGAAAAAATAT
>DLOU01000001.1 GCA_002477275.1 Caryophanales bacterium UBA7476 | reverse complement strand
TAGAGAATGGATAAGTGCAGAGAAAGATGATTTAATGATAGAAAATTCATTAAAGACTCAATTTAGAAAAGAAGGACTAGAAGAGGGAAGAGCAGAAGGAAGAGCTGAAGGAATAAAAGAAGGAATTGAACAAAGCTCTGTTGAATTTGCTAAGAAAATGCTTGATAAAGGATATTCTTTTGATGAAATAAGTGATATTACTGGTTTATCAATTGAAAAACTAAATAATCTTTAATTTTCTTTACTTTTTTTCTTTTTTATGTTATCTTATTACTCGTTAGAGGGGGATATATATGAAAAAAGCTAAAAATGTTAAAATTAGTAATATTTCTAGAGGAAGTATTTATAAAATATATAGAGAAAATACTAAAAAAGTTAGAGAAAATGAAAATGTTAAGAAAAAACAACTTGTTTCTAGAGAAATTAGAACTCATTAATGAGTTTTTTTAATTTGTATGTTATAATTATTTTTGCGAGGTGATATGATGATCTATTTAGATTATGCCGCTAATACTCCTGTAGATAAAGAAGTATTAGATTTATATTATGATTATTCTTTAAAATATTTTGCTAATCCTAATTCAGTTCATAAGCTTGGACTTGAATGTAATAAAATAATTGAAGATTCTAGTAAAGAAATACTTGATTTATTTAAATTAACTGACTTTGAAGTTATTTATACAAGCGGTGCTACCGAATGTAATAATATGGTTGTAAAAGGTGTTCCTGACAGATATAAGAATTTAGGAAAACATATAATAGTTAGTAATCTTGAGCATAACTCTGTTATTGCGTCAGCTTCTTATATGCAAGAACTAGGTTTTGAAGTGGATATGCTTCCTGTTACTTCTAATGGTCTTGTTGATTTTGATGAGTTGAAAAAAATAATTCGCGATGATACAGTTCTTGTTAGCATAACTTCAGTTGATAGTGAACTTGGACTTTGCCAACCTATAGAAGAGATTGCATCTTTTCTTAAAAATTATCCTAATTGTAAATTTCATACTGATGCTACTCAAGCTATTGGAAAAGTAGATATTGATTTTTCTAATGTTGATTTTGTTACTATTGCACCACACAAGATATATGGTATTAATGGAGTAGGTGTTTTACTTAAGAAAAAGGATGTTTCCTTAAAACCTATTATTTCTGGTGGTAGAAGTACAACAGTATATAGAAGTGGAACGCCTGTTCTTCCATTAATCGCAGCTTCTTCATTTGCTTTAAAAAAAGCAATTACTGAAAGAGAAAATAGATATAAACATGTTGAAGAATTAAATAAAATAATAGTGTCTCATTTGGAGAAGTGTTCTAAAATTCATATTAATAATACAGATAAATCTTTACCTTTTACAATTAACTTTAGTATTAAGGGTTTTAAATCAAAGGATGTTGCTAAAAAACTTGAAGAGAAGGAAATATATATATCTACTAAAACATCTTGCTGTCCTCCGAATAGTCCTTCTAAGCTTGTTTATGCTTTAACTCGTGATAAAAATCTTGCTGATTCATCACTTAGAGTTAGTATTTCTCATTTAACAACAAAGGAAGAAATTAATATATTTTTAGATGAATTAGATAAAATTATTGGTGAATAATATGGAAAAGTATAAAGAGATAGAAAAAAGTATAATTAAAAAGTATAGAAAAGATATTTGGAGTAAATTTGTTAAAGGTGTAATAGATTATGAATTAATTAACGAAAATGATAAAGTTATGGTATGCATTAGTGGTGGTAAAGATTCTTTTTTACTTGCTAAATGTATTCAAGAACTTCAAAGACATGGTAAAGTTAAGTTTGATGCTCATTATGTTGTAATGAATCCTGGATATAATGAATATAACAAATCTTTCATAATTGATAATGCAAAAATACTTAATATAGATATTGAAATGTTTGAAAGTGATATATTTGATGTGGTTGAAAACATTGATTCCAAAAGTGCTTGTTATATGTGTGCTAGAATGAGAAGGGGAGTTTTATATAACCATGCTAAAGAACTTGGGTGTAATAAGATAGCTCTTGGACATCATTTTAACGATGTAATTGAAACAACTATGCTTTCAATGTTATATGGTTCTGAAATAAAAACAATGATGCCTAAACTTCATAGTGATAATTTTCCTGGCATTGAACTTATTAGACCACTTTATTTAGTTAGAGAGGACGATATAATCGCTTGGAAAAAATCTAATGAATTAACATTTATAAACTGTGCTTGTAGGTTTACAGAAGGTTGTTCTTTAATTAATGATGGTACTAGTAAGAGAAAAGAAGTTAAAGAGTTGATTAAAAACATGAAAAAGATTAATCCTAATGTTGATTATAATATATTTAAAGCACTTGACAATGTTAATCTTGATTGTGTTCTTGGTACAAAAAAGAATCATCAATATAAAAGTTTTTTAGAAAATTATGAAAAATGTAAAGATGAAAATGGCTTAAAATAAGGGTTAAAAAAGTTTCAAAAAAAATTTAAAATATTTTTTTGAAAAAAGGGTTGCAAAAATATTTTCTATATGATAATATTATATCAGTTAATAGATAGGTATTAACATGTCAGATTTGAAGATTAATTTAATAGTTTGTGAAAATTATTAATATGTTAGTTTTCATTATATAGATTAATTTTAATTCTTAATTGGGTTATTAGTTAATTTATCCTGATTCGATAATAGTTATGATTTTACAATTTGTAGAAAAAGTATTTATTATCTCATCTTATTAACTCAAATATTATTATCAGAAATGTGTAATCTCTAAGGTGATAGTTTCTGATAGACTATAAACAGTATTTGATTAATAAATTTTTAAAATACCAATTATTATCAAGCTATTAACTAAAATACGTATTTTGTGGGCTCTTGATAACAATTATATTAAGAAACACTGTCATGTTTAAATATAATTGAATAATCCACAGAGAAAGTATCTTGTTTGACAGGCAAGATATTTTTTTTTTTTTTTTGCTTTTTTTTAATTTTAGGGTTGTAAAAACATAATATCTGTGATATTATATTTTTAGTTAATAGATAGGTATAGTAAGTCAGATTTGGATTTATTTAATAGTTTGTGAAAACTGTTAGTTCATAAGTCTATTTAAATTAGTTTTAATTCTTAATTGAATTATTATTTAGTTTATTTAATCTGATTTCTAATAGTTATATGTAAAAATATAATTATTGTTTTATTTATTAACTCAAATATCTCTATCGGAAATATTTAATCTTTTGATTAAAATTTCTGATTAATTATAAAAAAATATTTGAGTTATTGTTATACCTTATTATCAAGCTATTAACTGAATACGTATTTTGTGGGATCTTGATAACAATTATATATTAACACTGTCATGTTTAAATATAATTGAATAATCCACGAGAAAATATCTTGTTTGACAGGCAAGATATTTTTTTTGCTTTATTTGACTAATGTTTATTTGTTTTATATAATATTTATTGATGAAAAGGGAGACTAATAGTTATGAAAAAATGTATAAAATGTGGTGAAAAACTTTCTGATGAAATCATTTTTTGTACTAATTGTGGTTATAGAGTAGAAGTGTTTAATAATAATATTAAACAAAATAAAACTAGTCCTTTGAGTATTATCGGACTTATTATAGGTGTTATGATTTCTGTATTTACTTATACGATTATTATTAATATCAATAGTAGTATTTTTGAACTTCAGAAAATATTACTTGATTATCCTGAATCTTCTTCTCGCGTTGGTGCAATTATTGGTTTCTTAGTGGGATATACTATTTTTACTTTTATACCTGGTATTGTTGGTATGATTCTTTCTATTATTGGACTTTTAAAGAAAAAAGAAGCACTTCCTATTTTTGGTATTGTTATTAATGCTTTAAGCGTTATCATTAGTATTGGTGTTTCTATTTATATTATTTTTTCAATTTAATTCAGGGGGGTTTATGATTTCTGGATATAAAGCTTTTAATGAAGACTATACTAATAGATATGGACAAGTTTTTGAGTCTGGTAAACTTTATGATTCTTTTGATGAGGTTATTAAGTTTCAAAAAACTGGTTTTCATTTCTGCAAGAATTTAGAAGATACTTTAAGATATTATGATGGTTTTTCAGATGTTAAAATAGCTAAAGTTATTGGTATGGGAAATATTGATCAATATGAAGACAATTACTATGGGTATTATGATATGTATTCATCTGAAAAACTATATATACTTTATTTTTTATCTAGAGAAGAGATATATGATTATGCATTAAGAATTGCTGAGAAAGGACCTTTGTTTGTTGATAGAGTAATTAGATTTGTTAGTGGTTTTAGAATTACTGATGAAGAAAAAATAAAACTTTTAAAAGCTATCAAAGACCAGTATCAGAGAAAAAGACTTGTTAAAGCAATTAAATATTATCAAGAAGGAAAAAATGATATATATAAATAATTTTAAATAATACTTGAAAAAATGCACGAATAAGTATATAATTAATGCGGATGTGGTTAGATGAACGTGATAGATTTAAATTTACTTCATAGTAATACCGTTGATAAAATTGAGATTGATGATTATTATGATATTCCTTCTCCATATTATGAAGGTACTGACTGTCGTCTTTTGAAGAATGTTCATGCTAAGGGTTTTATCTCTAGACAAACGGAAGATAATGACTATGTAGATATGGATATTCAAGGTTCTATGGTTTTACAAGATTCTATTTCGTTAGAAGATGTAAATTATCCATTTTCTATTCACATAGAGGGGAATTTAGAAGAATTTGTTACAAATTTAGAAAATTCTCTTGATATTTTAGAGTTTTTGTGGGAAAATATTGTTCTAGAGATTCCCTTGAAGTTTACGAAGGTCGAGGATCTCAGTAAGTTTCATGGGGATGGATGGAAACTTGTGAGTGAAGAAGAAAACTCTATTAACAATAATCCATTCATGGAATACTTAAAAAATATTGACGAAGAGGAGTGATAATATGATGAAATTAAATATTCAATTATTTGCTGTACCATTCCGTAAAGTTTCTAAAACAAGAAAAAGAATGAGAAGAGCTCATAATGCAATGGAAATGCCTGGTGTTACTAAATGTTCAACTTGTGGTGAAGTTATTAAACCTCACAGAGTATGTCCAAAGTGTGGTAGCTATAAAGGTAAAGAAGTTATTTCTAAAAATGAAGAAACTGAAGCATAATTGTTTCTTTTTTTTATTTTTTATTTTAAAATATATTTTATTATGATATAATTGTTCTAAAGTGAGCATTCTCACGAATATTTTAATTAATAGGAGGAAAATAATGGGATTAATTAAAGCTACTGTCAATGCTGCAACAACAGCACTTGGCGATCAATTTAAAGAGTTTGTTACTTGTCCTCAAGTTGCAAATAACGTTCTTGTTCAACGTGGAGAAGTACATCATGGAGTTGGAAATCCAGGAGCATCAGAAGGTATCATTTCTAATGGTAGTGCAATCGTTATACCACAAGGAATGGCTATGATGATTGTAGATAATGGAAAAATTGCTGAATTTTCTGCAGAACCTGGTACTTATACTTGGGATACAAGTAGTGAGCCTTCAGTATTTACAGGTGGACTTTGGAAAGGAATAGTAGATTCTGTTAAAACAGTAGGTAGTCGTATTACTTTCGGTGGTCAAACTGCTAAAGATCAAAGAGTTTACTATGTCAATACTAAAGTTATTCCTGGTATGCCTTTCGGATCACAAAAACCAGAAACTGTTTTTGATCCAGTTTATGAAAGTGTAGAAATTATCTATAATGGACAATTTGGTATTAGAGTTGATGATCCAATTGTACTAGTTAATAACTATGTTGGAACTAATGCAAAGGATACATTAACATTTGATGATATATTTACTGGTGAAACTGATAATCAATTAAAGAGGGATTT
Source organism: Caryophanales bacterium UBA7476 (assembly GCA_002477275.1). Lineage (GTDB taxonomy): Bacteria > Bacillota_I > Bacilli_A > RF39 > UBA660 > CAG-417. Next base: position 52,473 of record DLOU01000001.1, on the reverse strand, counting down.
TGCTCAACATGTAGGAGCTGGTATTTCTGATTTAATGGTAGAAGACGGACTTTCAATTAGAGAAATGGGTACTTCTAAAGGTAAACTTAGTATTGTTGCTAAGATGAAAGATTTACTAGATGAAACATGGAGAAGTCAATATGGTTTAGTTGTTGAGGATGTAACACTTAATATTAACATGTCTGATGAATCACAACAAAGAATTGCTGAAGCTGATCATGAAATCAACACTAGAAAACGTATGACTGAGAAGATGAGTGAAGTTTATTCAAATAATCCTAATGCAAAAGATACTGAACTTGTTGATGTTCTTAAAACTGCTGCTGGTAATGAGAATGGAGCTTTAAACGGATTCTTTGGAGCTGCTTTAGGACAAAATGGTTCTAATATTGTTGGCGGAGTTACAGGTGGACCTACTAAAACTGGTGAAGCTGGCGGAGCATTCTGCTCAAATTGTGGAGCACCAGTTGATGGTAATTTCTGCTCAAAATGTGGAGCTCAAGTAAAATAATTATTTAAAGAGGATTTTTCCTCTTTTTTTTTGACTTATTAAATAATATAATATTTGTAGGGATGTGTTTATATGAAATTAGAAATAAAAAACTTATCTAAATGTTATGGAAAGAAAAAAATTCTTGATAACATTAGTTTTACCTTTGATAGTAATAAAATATATGGAATAGTTGGTAGAAATGGAGTAGGAAAAACGACCTTTTTTGAAGTTTTAAACTATGATACTCCATATGATGATGGAAGCATTAAACTTGAAGATGAAGAGTTAGATGAAAAAGTTTCACTTATACCTGCGACTCCTAATGTTCCTCCATTTTTAACTGGAAGGGAATTTATATCTTTCTTTCTAGAACTTAATAAAGATAAATTAAAAAATAAAAAAAGTATTGATGAATATTTTAAAATGATTGATATGCCAGAAAGTGATCAGAATAAAATTATGAAAAATTATTCTACTGGTATGAAGAATAAAATAGAAACACTTCTTGGTATTATTAGTGAAAAGGAAGTTTTACTTTTAGATGAACCTCTTACTAGTTTAGATATTGTTGTACAAGAAGAAATGAAGAAATTACTTAAATCTGTAAAAAAAGATAGAATAATTATTGTTACTACTCATATTCTTGATATAGCACTTGATTTGTGTGATGAAATTATTATTCTTAAAGACAAAAAGTTTGAAGTAATATCTTCTAAAGATTTAGAAAAAAAAGCTTATCGTGATACTATAATAAAAGCTTTGAAGGATAAATCCAATGATTAAGGATATACTTTTTAAAAACAAAGTGGATAAAACAATACTTATTAATTCTAGAATTTATCAACTTAAAAAGGTTGGTTTTATAAAAAAAGATAATATTTCTTCTTTTGAAAAGAATATTGCTATAATTTCTGGCGTATTTATAAATGTTCTTAGAAATTTAGTTATTAACTTATTTTATTTTTATAATATTTATTTGATTATTAGTTTTATAACTAAAGATTTTATTCCTGAAATATATACTAATTTATATGTTGTTTTGTCTATTTTTGGAGCTTTAATTAACTCTAAAGTACTTAAGACCTCTAATACTAAGTATCACAGTATTATACTCTTAAATATGGATACTAAGAGTTATACATTATCTGATATTTTTTCTTATATTTCTTTTTCTTTTATTTTTCACTTTATTTCTCTTTTAATACTTAATAATAAAATTGGGTTTACTATATCAAATATTCTTATATTAACTTCTTTTATGGTTTTAATTAAAATACTTGGTGAAATATTTAATATTTTATATTTTAAGAAAAAGAAAGATGTATTTTTGAATAATACAGTATTATATTTTTCTATTTTAATACTTCTTCTTTTGTGCGGGGGATTATTATCATTCTTTAAATATTATATTAGTTTTAGAATACTTTTTTATACTAATTTAATTCTTTTAATACCTTGTATTTGTTCTGTTTTATATTTATTATTATTTAAAGATTATAAATATTTTTATAAACGATTAATCAATATTACTAATTATAAAGATGCTGAACTAGATACTTCTCATATAAATAGTAGTTATTCTATTAATGATTTTAAAAATCCATATTCATTTTTTGATAAAGTTTTTATAAAAAGACATTCTAAATTAATTCTGATACCTATGTATAGAAATGCTTTAATAATAACTTTTGTTTTATTACTTTTAATAGTATTATCTATTTATAATCCATTAGTTAATAGGCTAGTAGGTGTATATATTTTTAAATATTTTAACGTTTTATTTTTAATTATTTATCTTTTAAATAAATCTTCTTATATTAATAAGTTATTCTTTAATTCTTGCGATAAAAGTTTAATTACTTATAGTTTTTATAATGAAAAAGATACTTTATACGGTATTTTATCTGAAAGGCTTAAGTCATTTACTTTAATTAGTTTGATACCTGTTTTACCAATTGCTATTTTATTTCCAATTATTTTAATTATAACTGGTAAAATATCTAATTTAACTTTAATATTATTAATAATTTCTATTATTTTATTATCTGTTTTTTATACAATTCATTTTATTGGTATGTATTATTTGATTCAGCCATATGATAAAGATTCTAAATTAGTTGATTTAAGATATCAGGTTATTAATTCTGTTATAGTTATTTTACTTTTTACTATTATTGGGGTACATGTTAAACTTTCATTCCTTCTTAGTATAATTATTTCTTTTTCCGTTATTTATATTAGTATTATTTTATTTCTTTTATATAAAAAAGGTAAAGCNNCTTGTTTAAAGTCAAGATTTTAAACATATGTTTTACACAATTTGACAAAAAAAGATATATGTAGTATAATTTATACATATTACTTCTTGACGAAGTAATTATGAGGTGAAAATTAAATGAATAAAAACAATTATGTTGCTCGAGGGTTATCAACACTTGGTTTATCATTAATACTTGCAGCAATGTTAATATTAAATGGATATGATGTATTAGATATTAATATATCTGATAGTGTAGCTATTTCTGCTGATAAGGAAATAAAAGAAAGCTCGAACGATGATGTTACAGTAAGTAATATTATGAATATGGCTTTAAATTCTAGTGAGGAACGTGAAATTGCTGAAGCTGTTTCATTAAGACTTGAAGTTTTTGATGGACTTACTATGGATGAACTTAGTGCTAAGCTTGATAGAAGTTTAGGAAATGCTGCTCTTGCAGGTAAAGGTAATTTAATCGCTAGTTATTGTTTATCTAAAGGTGTTGATCCTTATTTAGCAACTGCTATTATGATTCATGAAACTGGTCGTGGTACTAGTACTATGGCTAGACAATGTAATAATGTTGCTGGTCAAAAAGGATCTCCTAGTTGTATGGGTTCATACAAAGGATATGCATCTATTGATGATGGTATTAGAGGAGCAATTGATAATCTATATAATAACTATTATGCTAGGGGGTTAACAACTCCTGAAACTATTGGTCCAAAGTATGCTGAAAGTGGTACTTGGGTTTCAATGATTAATGGTTATATAAATAGTATAAGAAATAAATAATAAAAGTTAGATTTCTAACTTTTTTTAATTAATATTTTGAATTTATGTGTTTGTTTTTGAATAGGGGGAGTAAAATGAATACAATAATAAAAAATAAAGTACTTGAAAAAAACGATATAAAAAGAATAATTAATTCGTTTGATAATCCTGAAATGATTCAAAGAAATCAAGAATTATTATCTAAAATTGTTTCTGGAAATAATAATTTATCAGATGATGAAATTTTTGAATTTATTGAATCAGTAACTGCTTTTGCTNNAAAGAAATATCTGAAGAGGATTTTGATAATATTAGTATTACTATTACTAATGAAAATAAAGGTAATAGTTATGGTACTACTGTTATAAAACAAGATGGAGTTACAAATATTTTGTTTTCAAATTATCATTGTTTTTGTTCCTCAGATATTTTTAAAATTCTTGCTGGGTTAGGTACGTTTGGACATGAGTTGTGTCATTTTTCTCAAAGAAAACGTCTAAAAAATGGAGAAAAGAGTATTAGAAGTTTTATAATGGCTCTTGAATTTGCAATTGCTACTACTAGTCCTGAATTATATAATACTTTGTATTGCTCTTTGCTTTCTGAAGTTGAAGCTGAAGTTAAAGGTGCTGAAACTATTTCTGATTTCTTTGCTTCTATTAATCCTGATTTTGATTCTGATAAATTAAAAGAAATATATCTTTTTAATTCTCGTGTATCATATGATTATTATAATAATAGAGGATTTGTTTATAATTATATTGTCAAATTAATAGATCTAGTAGAGAAACTTGGTATTATGAACTCTAAACGAAATAATAAAATTTGTTTTTCTGAATTTGAATTCTTGAATCAATTTTTTGATGAAGATGGTTCTTTTAATTTTGAACTAGATGATGATTATGATGAATTTGAATTATTAGAGGACGATTCTTTTAAAGAGCTTTCTTTTGAAAAAATTATGATTCCTGATGAGGTAGTTCTTAATAAAGTTTTAGCTAGAGTTATGGCTGAAAGAAGTTTTACTAGTTATTATGATAATACTGAAGAAGCTGATAAAAAAATATTAGGTTTAAAATAACCTAATATTTTTATTTTACTAATGCTTCGTGAATTTCTTCTTCAATATTATCTACATTTAGTTCTATAATACGATCAACTCTACATTTTTCTGATATAAGTATTGCATTTACTTTTTCTACTGCTGTTTTAACTTCATCATTAACTACGACATAATTATATTTTCCAACTTCGTTTATCTCTTCATATGCTCTTAAGAAACGTTTATCTATCTTTTCTTTATCCTCAGTGCCTCTTCCTTCAAGTCTTCTTTTTAATTCTTTCATACTTGGGGGTAGGATAAATATAAATAGTGTTTCTGGAAGTAAATTCTTTATTTTTAGTGCTCCTTGTATTTCGATAACTAATATTACATCTTCACCTTTATTTAAGTGTTCTTCAATACTTTTTTTAGGTGTTCCATAATAGTTTCCAGCATATTTTGCATATTCTAGAAAGCCATCGTTTTCTATCTCTTTTTCAAATTCTTCTTCAGATAAGAAAAAGTATTCAACTCCATTTTTTTCTTTTCCACGCGGCTTTCTACTGGTACATGAAATAGATAACCATAAATTATTATTTTTCTTTAGTAAATTATTTACTATTGTATCTTTACCACATCCTGATGGTCCAGATATTACATATAATTGTCCTCTTTTTTTTGTTTTAATCATTTTTCTCACTCCTTAAATGGTTCTTATATTCTTCTTTTATTAAATCATCATTATCACTTGTTAAATTATATATAATTGTTGTATCTAGTTCAAACTTTAGCATCTTATAGTCTCTTACAAATTTACTTATAATAGGAATTTCTACTTCTTTTTTTATACTATTTAAATATTCTTGACCTTTTCTATTAAATCCAAGTATTCTTATATATTCAATTTCTTTCATGTCTTTTGCCATTTCTTTTGTGAAGCCTACTAAAATATGTAGAAGCATTCTTGATAATTTATTATACGTATATCTTTTTGATTTTAATTTATCTATTAATTCTTCGTAAGAATAAGAATCATTTATTACTTTTTTAAGTTTTAAATCTATTCCTTCTGTTACATCTTGGTAAATACTTAAATCTTTCTCTGTTATTATTTTATATTTTAAAAATTTAAAATAATCTTCTTTAAAATGTAAATTATTTAAATATTTATTTACAAAGTCTGGAATTGCTTTTTCAATATTTCTTTTTTCTTTTAACGCTTCTCTAATAGCTGATCCACTTGATATTTCTTTAATTTCTTTATCATGATAATCATTTGTTCTTTTTATACATATTGGTTTAATTCTATAATTATTTTCAAGTATTGTTTTTATATAACTTACTCCAAGTAAGTCATTTGGGGCATTTACATTTTTTCCTGTTAAATCTTTGACGGCGTTACTAAGTGCGGTAGGATAGTTGTAGCCAAACTTAGAATATATTTTAACTAGTTTATCAAAATCATCGTTATTTACTTGGCATTTTGCTATTTCAGTTAAATCTTCTATATTATTATCTTCACTTCCAAAAACAAGTTTTTCTACTTTTAATTTCTCTAGAAGAGTAACAGCTCCATAACTGAAGTAGTCAGCAGAAGAAGTGGCGAATGAAAAAGGTAATTCTACTACTAGATCAATCCCAGCTTCTTTTGCTATTTCTGTTTTTTTCCATTTATCAATTATTGAAAAATCTCCTCGTTCTGTAAAATTACCACTTAATATTAGAACTATTGTGTCATCTTTATATAATTCTTTAATTTTATTTAAATGATATAAGTGTCCATTATGAAATGGATTATATTCACATATTATTCCAACACTTGCCATAATTTCACCCCTTATAAAATATTTGTATATATTTTATCTTTATTATAGATTAAAGTCAATTCCTTTTTTGTTTGACTTGATGATATAGATGCATTAAAATAAAAGTATATATGGTTGGTGGTTTTGTGAGTATATTTGAAAATAAAAATCTAAGTCTTTCAACTAGAAATTTAGATTCTGTATATGGTGATTTAAACCATGTACTTGATTTAATAGAAAAAAGTGATGATTTAGAAGAACTTCTCTCTTTATATATTTATATAATAAATTTTAAAACAGAGATTCGTAATGAAAAATTTCTTTCATCAATAAGAGATAGAATTATTTATTTAGCTGATAATAAATCTGAAAAATGGAGTGAGATTGATCAACATAATAGACGATATATAGCAAAAAGTCAAAAACTTATGGAAGAAGGACTTGATGCTTCTATTTACAAAAATCAAAAAAGAATGGTTGAAGATTTTTTGAATAAATATGATATTCCTTCTAGACCTTATACACCTCTTACTGATTATGAATTGTTTTTTGTTTTGAAAAAATTTTATATGAGTACTGATGATTATCTTTCTTTATCAATTCTTTATTCTTTAATTGGTGATAAAAATATTATTGAATTTCATAGAAATGGTACTTTAGGCGAAGCTGTTTTTTCTAATTATTCATTTAATCAATATTTAAAAATAAATAGACATCATAATTTTTTAGATTTAATAACTATTGTTCATGAAATAGGACATATTAAATATTATTTTTTATCTCTTAAAGATAAGAACCCGGTTGATGTAAATGATTTTTATTATGTTAAACAGTTTGTTGAAGCTTATCCTAGATATCAAGAAAGAGCTTTGTGTGATTATTTAATTAGTGAAGGTATTTTTAAATCAGATATTAAAACATATTTATTGAGAGAACTTTTTTCATATAATATGTATTTAGATGATTTTATTAAAGAACCTAATTTAACAGATTTTAGAGTTATTAATGGTAGAATTGGAGGAGATCTCTTAAATAAGGTTATGGTAGATAAAAAGACTATTAGTGAATCTAGTGATTCATATATGTATAATGATACTTTTTCTAAAAATGAAATGGAAAAATCAGTACTTTCTACTGTTGATGTAATAAAAAAAATATAATTTGGTTGTTTTAAATTAAAAAAAAGTTTATAATGGAATAACGGGGATAAACTCTTTATTCCTTTTAATTTGAAGGAGGATATATGATAACAAAACCAAAAGGTACTAGTGATATATATGGTCGTGATGCTAAAATATGGAAATATATTGAAGAAATAGTTGATGGGGTAATGGAGAAGTATAACTATAATTATATTAGAACTCCTATATTTGAATCTACTGAACTTTTTCATAGAGGTATTGGTGAATCAACTGATATAGTTACTAAAGAAACTTATGATTTTACTGATAGAGCTGATAGAAAGATGACTTTAAGACCAGAAGGAACTGCGGGTGTAGTAAGAAGTTTTATTGAGAATAAAATGTATGGTGAGAGTCTTCCTGTTAAATGTTATTACAATGGAACAATGTATAGATATGAAAGGCCCCAATTAGGTCGTGATCGTGAACTTACACAATTTGGGTTTGAAGTATTAGGTACTGATGATCCAATCAGTGATGCAGAAGTTATTTCGGCAGCTGTAAATATTTATAAAATGCTTGGACTTAAAGATATTAAAGTTCATATTAATTCACTTGGTGATAGTGAATCTCGTGATAATTATAGAAAAGCTCTACTTGAGTTTTTAGAACCTAATAAAGATAAACTTTGTGATGATTGTAAAAAGAGAATAGAAAAGAATCCTCTTAGAATACTTGATTGTAAAATTGATGGAGATAGTGATATTTTAAAAGGTTGTCCTACTACAATTGATTATCTAAATAAAGAGAGTAAAGAAAGATTTGAAGAGTTAAAATCTTATTTAGATATATTAGAAGTTAAATATGTAGTTGATCCTAAGATAGTAAGAGGACTTGACTATTATAATCATACTGTATTTGAAATAAAGATTGATTCTCCAGGATTAAGTAATGCTCAAACTATTGGTGCTGGTGGAAGATATAATGGTCTTGTAAAACAATTAGGTGGGCCTGATACTGCATGTATAGGATTTGCTTCTGGAATAAGTAGAGTTGTTCTTGCTTTAAAAGAACAAGAAGTTAAACTTCCTATAAAAGAAGATATTGATGTATTTATTATGTATGTTAATGAAGAAGAAAGAAAATATGCAGTATATTTACAGCAAGAACTTAGAATGAGTGGTTTTACTGTTGATATGGAGTATACTGGTAGAAGTTTAAAATCACAATTTAAACAAGCTGAAAGACTTAATAGTAAATTTTTACTTATATTAAATAGTGAAGATTTAGATAATGGTGAAGTTCAAATTAAAAATACAGAGACAAAACAAGAAGATAAAATATCTATTGAATATATTATGTATTATTTAGATGAACAACTTGTTGATATGGAAGATAGCTGCGATTGTGGATGTGATGATCATCATGATTCTTGCGAATGTGGTCATGACTGTAAATGCCATAATCATGAATAGGAGTGTATTATGAAAAAAATTAATGCAATTGATTTAAATAAATATTTTGATAAAGACATAGAATTTAGTGGTGTAGTTGATAGTGTCAGAGATTTACAATGGGTACAATTTATTGTTCTTAGAGATTCTACTGGTAAAGTTCAAGTTACTATTGAAAAAAGTGAAGAAAAAAACAAAGATTTAGTAGAACTTGTTTCCAAACTTACACCTGAAAGTGTTATAAAAGTTACTGGTAAATTATTAGAAAGTCCTAAAGTAAAATTAAATGGAATGGAACTTATTCCTACTGATATAACTATTCTTAGTGAAAGTAGTAACGAAATACCATTTAATTATAAGAAAATAGAATCTGTTAACTTAGATACTAGACTAGACTATAGATTTATAGATTTAAGAAGTGAAAAGAATTTACTTATGTTTAAAGTACAAACTTCTTTTGTTAAGGGTATGAGAGAATATCTTTATGATAATGATTTTATTGAAATACATACACCTAAATTAATTGGTGCAGCTTCTGAATCTGGAAGTGAAGTATTTGAAGTTAAATATTTTGATAGAAAAGCTTATCTTGCTCAAAGTCCACAATTCTATAAACAAATGGCTATGGCTAGTGGTTTTGAAAAAATATTTGAAGTAGCTCCTGCTTTTAGAGCTGAAAATTCTAATACTAATAGGCATTCAACTGAATTTACTTCTTTTGATGTTGAATTTAGTTATATTGATTCATATGAAGATGTTATGGATTTAGAAGAAGAATTACTAGTTGCTGGTCTTTCTAAAGTTAAAGAAGAATATGGGGATAAGATTAAAGAAGTATTTGGTACTGAAGTAGTTGTTCCTACTAGACCTTTTCCTAGAATTAAATTAAATGATTTATATCAAGAACTTCATAAGAGATATAATTATGAGATTCCTAAAGAAGATGTTGGTGATATGAATAGTGAATCTGAAAAATTAACTGCTAGATTTGCTATGGAAGAGTATGGTCACGAATTTATCTTTGTTACTGATTTTAGTAAAACTAAGAGAGCGTTTTATCATATGAGAAAAGATGATGTTCCTCAAGGATATGATCTAATTTGGAGAGGTACTGAAATCACTACTGGTGCTCAAAGAGAACATAGATATGAAGAATTAAAAGCTCAAGCTGAAGAAAAAGGTTTGAAAGATGATGTTAAATTCTATTTAGATTTCTTTAAATATGGTTGTCCACCACATGGTGGTTTTGCTCTTGGAGTTGATAGATTAACTATGCTACTTCTTGGAACGAATAGTTTAAAAGAGACTCAATTCTTATTTAGAGGTCCTAATAGACTTGAACCATAATTTTACTTGTATTTGTTCTAATAATGTGTTATTTTTAAATTAAGGGTTGCAAAAATTAAAGTTTTATGTTATAATAAAAGTCAATTGGAGGGGGATATTATGAAAAAATATTTTAAGACAATAGCAATATTTGTTTTCATAGCATTTATTGCGTTACAATCCAACATAGTTAAAGCAGATTCTGGTGTTACTTTAACCAAGAAAACATACATTACATACAATGGAAGAACTGAAACTAAGTTTTATACTTCTAATGGTTACGGATATTGTATAACTCCTGAAAGAACAGGAGCTAATCAAGGTCATAAGTTTTCATATAGTTATACTGAAAATGATGGTGGTCTATTATACATCTTAGATAATTATACAGATACAAGTGATACAGGGTATTTAGTTACACAACTTGCTGTATGGAAATACAGAAGTAACTTTATGCCAGCTGCATTCAATGGTACAACAAATGGTAATAAAGCAGCTTCTATAGCAAATACAGCTAAAAGTAAATCTAATTATACTGGTAAAACTGTAAGTGTTAAGATTACTGCAAATGATACTAATGCTAAACTTAGTGGAGATTATTATACTATTAGTGGTATGTCTGTTAAATTCTCAGGAGTTAACAAATATAAAGTTACAATTAGTGGTAATAATAATGCTCAACTTGTTAATGCACAAGGTAATGTTGTAAGTAATGGTACTGAATTTAGTACTAATGAAAAATTTAATGTAAGAGTTCCTGCAGATAAAGTTACTGAAAAAACTTCATTTAAAGTTAATATTTCTGTAAGTGGTACTACTACAGTTGTTAAGAGATACTCTCCTAACAACAATGCTTTACAAGATATCGTAGTTCCAGAAAAGGTTACTAAAACTGCTAGTGATAGTGTTACATTTACTATAACACCTGTTAAGAGAGTTTGTGAAATCTATAATGGTAAATACTATGGTAAAGATGGTAAAGAAACAACTAAAGTAAAATATCAACAAGAATGTGAAGAAAACATTTGTAAAATTGTTGGTGACAAATATTATGGTAAAGATGGTAAAGAAACAACTAAAGTAAAATATCAACAAGAATGTGAAACTAACATTTGTAAAATTGTTGGTGACAAATACTATGGTAAAGATGGAAAAGAAACAACTGAATTAAAATACAAACAAGAATGTGAAGAAAATGTTTGTAAAATAGTTGGAGATAAATATTTTGGTAGAGATGGAAAAGAAACAACTGAGTTAAAATACAAGCAAGAATGTGAAACTAACATTTGTAAGATTGTTGGTGACAAATACTATGGTAAAGATGGATTAGAAACTACAGAAGCTCTTTATAAAGCTGAATGTGAAACACCTATTCCTGATACTGGAGTAAGTCCATTTACTACAATTCTTTCAATAATATTAGGAGCTGGATTAATTGGTGGAACAGTATTAGTTGTAAAGAAATATAGTAAAAACAATTAATAAAATAAATTAGAACTCGAAAGAGTTCTTTTTTTTGCTTCGATTCATATTATTTATTGTTGTTTGACATAGTATTTAGAAAATGTTAAGATTAAGAAGATGGGTGATTTGATTTATGGAAGTTTGGTATTTAATTTCATATTTATTTATGTTCTTTTTTGTGGCTAGCTGTATTGGCTACGTTTGTGAAGTTGTTTATTGTTCAATTACTGATAATAGATTTGAATGGAACAGAGGTTTTTTACTTGGCCCATATATTCCTATTTATGGTGTTGGAACTATTGTAGTTTTATTTCTACTAAGAGATTATTATAATGATCCTAAAGCCTTATTTTCTCTTAGTTTTCTTATATGTACAGTACTTGAATATGTTACAAGTTTTATAATGGAAAAACTATTTAAAGTAAGATGGTGGGATTACTCTGAACAACCATTTAATATTGAAGGAAGAGTATGTCTTTTAAATTCAGTTTTATTTGGACTTGCAGGACTTATTGTTGTTTATCTTTTAAGGCCTGTAGTTCTTCATATTTTTAATTTAGTTCCTCATATAGCAATGATTTCAATTGCAACTTTATGCGAACTTATATTTTTTACTGATTTAGTTGTTACTACTATTACTTTAATTAGTATTAGAATTACTTTAACTGGTATTGAAAGAACTAAAGAGAAAGATAGTACTGAAAGTACAAAAGAACAAGTTGTAGAAAGAATTAGAAAGAATGCTGCTTTATATAATCTTTTACTTAAGGCGTTTCCTTATATTGATGGTGTAAATGAAGATTCATTTAAAGAGTTACGACTTTTAGTTAATACAGTAAGAAAGACCATTAAAGCTGGAGAAACTGTTGTTAATACAACTAAAAAGGCAGGAGAAACAGTTGTTAATGGTACTAAGAAAGTTGCGCAAACTACAAAAAGTGCTGTTGTTAGTACTGCTGAAAAAATCAAACAGGATACACAGGATACCATAGATAAAACAAAAAATAAATTAACTGCAAAGAAATAAAACTTTTATTTCTTTTTCTTTTTTGTTATAATTAATTAAGTGAGTAGGGTGAAGAGTATGTACTTGAAACAAATTAATGCTTATGGTTTTAAATCATTTGCTGATAAACTTGATATTAATTTAGATAATCGTATTACTTGTATTGTTGGACCTAATGGTTCAGGAAAAAGTAACGTTGTTGATGCTGTTAGATGGGTTTTAGGTGAACAATCAGTTAAACAACTAAGAGGAGACGGTTCTATATCAGATGTTATTTTCTCTGGTAGTAAGTCACGTAATCCACTTAATGTAGCAACTGTAGAACTTGTTTTTGATAATAATGATCATTATTTAAATGTTCCATATACTGATATTTCAATAAAAAGAAAAGTATTTAGAACTGGTGAGAATGAGTATTTTTTAAATGGAGATAAATGCAGATTAAAAGATATTATTAATCTTCTTATTGATAGTGGTATTGGTAAGGAGTCTTATAATATTATTTCTCAAGGTGAAGTAGATAAAATTATTTCTAATTCATCTATGGATAGAAGAGTAATAATAGAAGATGCTGCTGGAATTGTTAAATATAAAAAGAGAAAAGAAGAAGCTTTAAAAAAACTAGATAAAACACATATTAACTTAGATAGAGTTAATGATATTATTTTAGAACTTGAAACTCAAGTTGAACCTCTTAGAGAGCAAAGTATAAAAGCACAAGAATATTTAGATAATAAAGAAAGCTTAAAACAATTAGAAGTTGCTTTACTTGCATTTGATATATTTAATGATAATGAAGAGGTTAAAAGATTAAAAGAAGTACTTGAAAAGATTGAAGATAAGCTTTCTCTTGAAAATGTTTCATCAAATAATGATGATATTGAAATTGAGAAATTAAATAGAGTATTACTTGATAAAGAAAAAGAACTTAGTGAATATAATTCAAAATTATTACAAATTGTTGAAGAATGTGAAAAAATTAATACTGAGAAAAGACTTCTTGAAGAGAAATCTAAGAATTCAAGTGTTGAATCTAGTAAAGCTCTTTTGAGAGATAATCTTGAAAAAGAAGCTTCTATTAATTCATCTATTAAAGTACTTGAAAGTTCTTTCAACGATGTTAAAAATAGTTTAAGTAAAATAGAAGAAGAAATAACTAAAAATAGTAACGTACTTGAAACAACAAAAAATAGGAAAAGATTATCCGTACTTGATTATTCTAAACTTGATCAAGATATTATCAGTGTTGGACATAAAATTTCATCTTTAAACTTGGAACTTGAAAATGGTAGTGGTGTTCCTATTCAAGTTAAAAAAGTTCTTTCTAATAATAATTTATTTGGAATATATAATACTATTGGCAATATAGTTGATACAAGTTCTCAGTATACTAAAGCTTTGGAAGTAGCTATTCTTTCTAATAAAAACTATATAATAACTGAAAATGAAGAAGCTAGTAAGAAAGCTATAAGTTATTTAAAAGAAAATCGCTTAGGAAGAGCAACATTCTTTCCACTTACTGTTATAAAATCAAGATATGTAGATAATTTAACTTTATCTATTTTAGAAGAAGACTCTAATTATTTAGGAATACTTAGTAATTTAATTAATTATGATGCAAAGTATGAAAATATTATTCAAAACCAGTTTGGTACTGTAATTATTGTCAAAGACTTAGATAGTGCTAATATTCTTGCAAAAAAGATTAATCATAAGTATAAAATTATTACTCTTGATGGTGATGTTGTTAATGTTGGTGGATCAATGACTGGTGGATATATTAATCGCAATTCACGTAGTAGTGTAACTATAAGACAGGAACTTGAATCACTAGAGACAAAGAAAGTTAGTTTGGAAGAAGAAAAAGATTCTCTTGGTAAATTAATTAATAATTTATCTCATGAAATAGAAGATATTGAAGAAGTAAATTTTGAGCTTAATAGAAACAAAGTTAGTATAGAACAAAGACTTAATGAACAAAATAAACTATTTACTTCTAAAGAAGAAGAGCTTTCAATCATTAAACAAGAAATTGAATCACTAAATAATATTGTTAATGATCAGGTAGATGAGAAGGAACAAGAACTTATTAAACTATATTATGATAAAACTGCTGTAAGAGATACTATTAAGAATAGAATAGATACTTTAAATACTGAAATTCATGATATTAAAGAAAAACTTGATAATTTGAATAATGAATATAAATATAAGAATAGTACTATTAGAACTTTAGAGAAAGAAAAGAATGATTTAAATATTAAAATAAATAGATTAGAGATTAATCTTGATAATTATTTAAATACATTAAATACTGAGTACCAACTTACATATGAAAAAGCAAGAGAAGAATATGAGCTTGAAGTTGATAGAAACTTTGCTCGTGAGCAAGTTAATAAATATAAAGCTAATATTAGAGCTTTAGGAATGGTTAATCTTGCTTCTATCGAAGAATATGAAAGAGTTAGTACGAGATATGATTTTTTATGTAAACAACGTGATGATTTAACTTCTGCTGAAAGCTCACTTCTAGAGATTATGAGAGAAATGGATGGAGTAATTGAAGAAGAATTCTCTAATACTTTTAAAAGAGTTAATGAAGAGTTTGGTAAAGTATTTAAAGAGTTATTTTCTGGTGGTTATGCAGAACTTAAACTTACTGATCCATCTAATATTCTTACAACCGGTGTTGATATAGTAGCTAGTCCTCCAGGTAAGAAGCTTTCATCAATAACACTTTTATCAGGTGGTGAAAAGACTCTTACTGCAATATCACTTCTTTTTGCAATACTTAATGTAAGAGAAGTTCCATTCTGTCTATTTGATGAAGTTGAAGCTGCACTTGATGAAGCTAATGTTATTCAATTTGGTAAATATTTAGCTCATTATAAAGATAAAACACAGTTTTTAATAATTACTCATAAGAAAAAAACAATGGAATATGCTGATACATTATATGGTATTACAATGCAAGAATCAGGTGTTTCTAAGCTTGTTAGTGTTAAGTTAAATGAACATATAGATACTTTATGATAAGTATCTTTTTTCTTTTATTTAACTTTATATATGTTATAATTATATATAATAGGTGGTGTGTGTAGTGAATAATGATTTAAAAACAGGACAACAAAGTACTTCAAATAATAATATTTCAAATAAAAAATCAAAAAAACTCTTAAAAATTTTTCTAACAATTTTAAAAGTTTTATTTTTTTATATTTATATACCTGGCCTTATTATTTATCATATTGTTAAACTTTTAATTCATCTTATCTTAAAATTTTTTAAATTTATTTTTAAATTATTAAAAAAACTCTTCTTTTTTATTAGAGAACATCTTTTTATGTCCTGTATTACTACTTCATGTATTTTATTTATTATTGCTGGGATTATTGGAATAATAAATTTCAAAAAAAATTATAATACTATTTATTTAACAAATAGAAATATTAATGATTATTCTGAAAGTATGAAAATAGTTGATACTAAATTAACCAATATTGAGGGAAAAATTTCTACTTTAGACAGTATTAATAATACCGATATAAAGGTATATTCTGGTGATCTTATTATAAAAGAAGAGAAAATTGATAAAAAGAAAAGGTGGAAAATAGATTTAGATTATCTTTCTGATGGTATTAATATTGTTGATATTAGTGTTAATTTTAAAAATGGTAAAACTAAAAATCAAAAGTTTTATATTTATAATAATTTTGAAGGTAATTCTACTGGACTTGATAAAAATGATAATGATAATGATGGAATAGTTAATTATAAGGAAATTGCTGTTGGAACTGATAAGGATAAAAAAGATAGTGATGGAGATGGGCTTTCTGATTATGATGAGATTTTTAAGTCTTTTACTAATCCTTTATTATCTGCTTCAGATTCTGATGGTTTAAATGATTTTCTTTCTGATAATGATAAGGATTCTATAAATAATTCTGATGAAATTAAGTATAAAACCAATCCTAATTTATCTGATTCAGATGGAGATGGGCTTTCTGATTATGATGAGTTATTTAAGTATTCTGCTGATCCTAATAAAAAAGATAGTGATGGAGACGGACTTTCTGATTATGATGAAATAATTTTAAATACAAGTCCTAATAAAATTGATACTAAAATCATGGCAAAATATAAATCTAGCGATAATATTGCTTATGTTTCTTTAAATAATATTTCTGTTAAACAATATAATAGTCTTCAAATAAGTGATTCTGGTAATATTTTAGGATTAAAGGATAGTAGTTCATACATTTCTGGTCCTTATAATTATGAAATGGATGGTAATTTTGATAATGCAGTTATTTCTTTTAATTTTAATTCTTCTATTTTAAATGAAAATTCTAATCCTACTATTTATTATGTTAATTTAGATAATAATAAACTCGAAGCTTTAGATACTACTATTTCTGGAAATACTGCTAGTGCTAATGTAAATCATTTTTCAAATTATATATTACTTGATAAGAATGAAATTGATAATAAAGTAAATAATGCTCCTAAAGTAGATGGAAGCAATGTTTCTGATTCGTCTGTTTCTAATACAGAATTTATACTTCTTGCAACGCCATTTTTTAATGCATTTGGTGTTCCTATGCATTTATATATAGTTGATGGTTCTGATAAAGTAGTAAAAAATACTGAAACTACGATGAACAAACTTATAAAAGATTTTGATTCAAGTTTAAATCTTAATGTTAAATATAGTTCTATTTCAAAAACTAGAGCTAATGTTATGGATACTATATTTTCTTCTTTTGAAGAAAAAACATTAGAACATTTATCTACTAATGATGAAGATGGTACTAGTAAAAATATTTTTGAATCTTTCTTTACATATAAACACTTTTATAGTGGTGCAGATCTTGAAATTTTCTTAACCGGTGAAGTTAAAGGTCAAATTGATGATGCCACTGAAGTTGATAAAGAAAAAGATTCTAATCATGATGGAATTTCTGATTATTATACTAAACTTATTTGTAATGGCCAATTAACAACTGATTATGGTACTAATCCTTTTAAGAATATTTCTTATAGTGAAATACAAAGTAGGAAAGGTGATTTTGATGGTGATGGCTTAAAAAATGGAGATGAAATTGAAATAGTTAAAAGTAAAGATTCTTATTTTGTTATTCAACATTCTTCACCTGTTAATATTGATTCTGATAATGATAGCGTTAATGATAAAAAAGATAAATTACCAATGATTCCTTTTGATTCTTCATTTAAAGAAGTTAATAGTATTGATTATGTTCCAAAAACTCCTACTCAAGATAAACTTGAAAGAAAATCTGATAGTGTATATAATACTGAAACAGGTAATGATTGTGGTTTATATAATTGTGATGTGGTAGAAGCTTTAGCAGTTTCTGAGATTACTGTTGCTAATTCAATGCCAGCTGCTTTTGCTCTTTCTCATTTTCTTGATAACACTGGTACTATACTTGATTTTAATTCGGATTGGTCTTTGATTGAGAATACATATAGTGGCGAAGATAATTTTGTAGATAACGTTGAAAAGATAATGGCAGTTGGAGAAGATACAGTAAAACGTGGCGATACTTTAAGTTTTTCAACTAAAAATGAACTTTTAGGTACTGATTTTTCTAACAATTTTGAAGATGCTGTTGATATAGGTTGGTGGTATGCAATTGGATATACAAATGCTAATATGACTGGTGAAATTAAAAATATAGATAATAAAAAATATGAAATGATTCTTTGGTATTATATAGAAGATTATTATGATTGGGAACCTGATAAGACTTTAATAAATGGCGGGTTTGGTGGACTTGTTACTGATAGCCAAATGTATCAACTTCATTCACATGGTTTAGCTCGTCAATATAGAATAAAAATACCATATAAAATGAAAATAACTTGGAACTACGGTGATAGATATTATTTGAGTGGACCATTTTCTTGGGATATGCCTTCATCTATGACTTTAAAGAAATTAAATTAAAAGTCCTTTGGACTTTTTTTCTTTACACTTATTAGTAAACTTTGTTTTCTTTAAAATTAAAATTATGATATATTTAACATATGGTGATGGTATGATAACAATTGAAGAAGAAAAACAAGAAAAGGAGTTTCTAAAGGAAACAAGTAAAAAACTTAATAAAACTATTAATGAATTAAAAAATGAGGTAAAAGTATCTTTTGAAGGGTTAACTGATTTTAAAAAACTTGTATGGTCAGACTCAAATTCTTTTGACAGTGCTGATCAGGTACAAGCTAAACAACTTACTAATGAAGAAGAGGTTAAGATACTTAAGAAGGAAGAATATTTAAAGAAACTTCTTAAAATAGAGAAAAAGCCTTATTTTGGTTCAATTATATATAAAGATAATGATAGTAGTGAAGAAGAACTTATTTATATATCTACTACTTATTTAAAAGATGATAATGATATTAATATAATATATGACTGGAGAAGTCCTATTTGTAGTTTGTTTTATGATTTTGAGACTGGTCCATGTTATTTTTTTGCGCCAGGTGGTAAATTTGAAGGTAATCTTCTTCGTAAAAGACAATACAAAATAGAAGATAATTATTTAGTAGGCGTATTTGATAATTCTCTTAATATTGATGATGAACTTTTACAAGAAGTACTTTCTACTTCATCTAGTGATAAGATGAAAAATGTAGTTAATACTATTCAAAAAGAACAAAATCAAGTAATACGTAACTTAACTGATAGAAACTTAATTGTTCAAGGAATAGCTGGTTCTGGTAAGACTTCTGTTGCTCTTCATAGAATTGCTTTTCTATTATATCGACTTGAACATTTAAATTCTAATAATATTTTAATTTTTTCACCTAATAATATATTTACTGACTATATTTCTAATGTTCTACCTGAACTTGGTGAAGAAAATACCCTTCAGACGACGTTTAACGATTATTTAAGCTATTTTGTGACTGAATATGATGGAATAGAGGATTACTCTGATTTTATTTCTAGATACTATACTTATGAAGAGGATAATGTCAAACTTGTTAAATATAAGCAAAGTGATGAAATAGTTGATGATTTTGATAAGTATATTGATTTTTACATAGATAATTCTAAATTTGTTAGAGATATTCGTGAAGGAGAACATAATTTTATTTGTAAACGTGATTTAAATGAACTACTTCATGAAAAGTATTCTAGATTTCCTCTTTTTGAAAGATTAGATGAAATGGCTGAAAAAATTTGTTATGGATTTTATAATGGAAAACTTAAGAAAAAAGCTACTTTCAGAAAACTTATTAAAGAATCAATTAACTTTAGTGAAGATTTAAAAGAGATTTACAAACATTTCTTTTTAAGTAAATTCTGTAAGATTAAGCTTACTCCAATTGAAGTATCATCTTTTGTAGAAAAAGATATTATTAATTATGAAGATGCATTATTGTTTAGTTATTTAAAAGGAAGATTATGCGGCTTTCCTTATGAAAATAATATTAAACAAGTAGTTATTGATGAAGCACAAGATTATAATAAGCTTCAATATGTAATTATTTCTAAAATATTTAGAAAAGCTTCTTTTACAATTCTAGGTGACATTAATCAAAATATTAATCCTTATTATATGCATGAGTCACTTGAAAATTTAAAAGAAATATTTTTTGATTCTAAATATGTTGAACTTTTAAAAACTTATAGATCATCTCCTCAAATAATTGAGTATACTAATAAAATACTTGGCCTAAAACATGTTACAGCAATTAGAAGGCGTAATTCTAAACCTGTTTCTTTAAGAAGAAATATTCTTGATTTAAAGAAAACTCTTCTTGAAGATATAGATTTACTTGAACTCGATTATATTAAGATAGCTATTATTACAAAAGATAAGTATATAGCTCAAAGATTATATGATTTGGTAAAAGATTCTTTAGATGTTTCTTTAGTTGATGAACATACTATAGAAAGTAAAAAAGATTTAGTTATTATTCCTGCTTATCTTGCTAAAGGATTAGAGTTTGATGCTGTAATAGTTTATAATGATCCTAAATCTCGTTATAAGAGAGAAGAAAAGCATTTGCTTTATGTAGCGTGTACTAGAGCACAACATGAACTTTACATTTACAACTAGTTATGGTATAATATGCCTTGTAAAAAAGAGGGGTTTGTATGACTGTTGGTGAATTTATTGATTATAATGATAGAACACTTAGGATGAAGTTTGATAGAGCTTTTTTTGATAAGTTTAACTTTAAATTAGATAAAAATACTAAAAAAACAATTATTAATTTATGTTTAGAAGAACTAAAAAAATTACCTGAAAGTAAACCTATTGATTTTGGTTTTTTAAATTCTATTGGTAATAAAGTATTTAGTGAATTTTTGAATAATAATATTACTAATTCTTCTTTTGTTTGCAAGCTTATTGAAAGTAATTTTGAATTTACTGATAATTATTATGCTGCCTTGATATCGTTAACGAAACTTTCTATTTTTTTGGATTTAAGTAGTGTTCATCTTTCTGAAAAATATTTATCTGAAGTTGTAGAAAAGAGTACTGTTTTAAGAGAAAACCTTAATTTAATTTCTAATACAAAGAAAGAAGAAATTCAATCTGGTAAAATTGATAAAGTTATTAAGAATGATACAATGCTTCTTCTTATAAATATTTATTTATTTTTACATCCCTATGGTAATCAAGAATCTTTTGATTATGATTCTCTTAAAAATTTAAATAAAACTAATTCTAATCCAAGACCAAAAAAAACTATAAAAGAACCTTCTTCTCCTAAAAGAAGAAATAAAAGTTCTAATAATCTTGTAATACCTTTTAATACTAGTAATGTTTCAGCATATGTATCTGAAATATCTAAATTTCCACTTCTTTCTTTTGAAGAAGAGCTAGAACTTGGTAAGAGAATTAAAGAAGGGGATATGGATGCTAAAACAAAGTTGATTAATTCTAATTTACGACTTGCTTTTAGTATTGCAAAAAAATATATAGGAAGAGGGCTTGAATTTTCTGACTTGATACAAGAAGGTAATTTGGGTTTGATAAAAGCAGCTGAAAAGTATGATTATAATAGGGGAAATAGATTTTCTACTGTTGCAACCTGGTGGATTAGACAAGGGATAACTAGAGCAATTAGAAACAAGTCAAAAAATATTAGAGTTCCTGACTATAAATATGGTGAAGTTAATAATTATAGAAAATCTTATAACAATTTACTTATTACTTTGGGCCGTGAACCTTCTTATAAAGAAATATCTGATCATTTAGATTTATCTCTTGATGAAGTAAAATATTACGAAAGTTTATTAGATGATACAATTAGTTTAAATTCTACAGTCTATGATGATGAAACAAGAGAATTAATTGATTATGTTTCTGAGGATACTCTAGAATTATCTGATTCTGTTTATTTAAAAGAACGTAGAAATGAATTTTTAAGGCTTATAGATAGTGAAGATTTAGATGCTTTAGAGAAACAAATATTACTTAGACATTTTGGATTTTATGGAGAAGTTGAATCTTTTGCTTCTATTGGTAGAGATTTTAATCTTACAAGAGAAAGTATTAGAGTTAAATTTAATAAAGCAATTAATAAAATTATTAATGGTAAAAATTTAGATGAGTATGCTAAGTATTCTAATAAAGTTTATGAAAAGAAATAATTTTTTTATTTCTTTTCTTTTTGTGATATTATAGTAGAAATTTACTAGAGGTGATACTATGACTGATGTAGAATTTTTGAAAAAAATAGAACATTATTTTAAGAACCATAAAGATCTTAAAGATGGCTATTTTAAAGAAGAAGATTTAGATAGACTTGAGTCGTTTGATAAGTTTAATTATTTTGATAAAGATAGTCCGAGTTTACTTGTTTTTGATAAGTGTGTTAAAGATTATTTCTTAGAAAAAGCAAAAGATGTGCATACTTTTTTAGCGAGGCTTTCATTTCTTAATGATTCTATTTTTTACGAAAAAAGAATTGTACTTGATGAATCGGTTCCATTTAAGTATGATGATATTCTTTTTCTTAGATATATAATTAAAAAGAGTGATAATTATACTAACTTCTTTAGCTTTATTAATACTTTTATTGTATTTGGTTTTGATTATTGTTTTGGTTCGGATACTGATGTTGATAGGATAAAGCAACTTGTTAACAAATTCTACAGTGATCAAAATATTAATAATAAAGACAATTATAATTTTGTTTTTAGAAAATCTTTAAGTCCGCTTTTTTATAGATTTTGTGTTGATATTGAGGAATGTTTTAATGATATTTCTAATTATTATGATGATTTTGATTTTAATTCTATGATTATGGCCGTTTATGCCGAAAAGAAATCTTTTGATTTGATACATAGTAAATATTCTGTTGCTGATTGGACTTCAAAGAATAGTGGTGATGGTCATGGTTTTGATATTCTTGTTCCTTCAAATTTTCATTCTAAAAGAAATGGTAAACTATATGAGATAAAAGCTACTACTCGATATCCTGAATATATGACATCTCTTCTTACAAATAATGAAGGAAATGTTTTTTTAGATACTCTTAGGGATGATTCTTTTTATGATTATTTTATACATGTTTATGATATGAAAGTTAATAATGGTAGGATTAGTTCTCCAGATAATCCTTTAGAGTTATTCTATGATAGATTAAATCATAAGGTTTATAATAATTTTGATATTCCATATAAGATAATTAGAAATGATAATGGAAGAATTGGCTTTCAAGATGAACTTGAAAAATATAAAACTTTATTTTATACAAAATAAAAAGAATTTATCTTTTTATTTTTGTTTTATTATGATATTATTATTATGGTGATTGAAATGAAAAATCGAAGTGAATTAAGGGAAATAGCTATGAAATGTCTATATCAAGTTTATATAATGGAACCAACCAAACTTGATTATGATATTAACTCAATTATTCATGAACAATTAGAGATAGAAAATGATTTTGTTAATACCATTGTTAATGGTGTAATAGATAATCAAAAAGATATAGATAGTCTTGCTGATAAATACTTAGAAAATTGGACTATTGATAGATTAAATAAAGTTGATAAAGCAATTCTTTCTATTGGAATATTTGAATTAAAATATACCGATACTCCAAGTGTTGTATCTATTAATGAAGCTATTGAACTTTCTAAAAAATATAGTGACGAAGCAGTTACTAAGATGATTAATGGTGTTTTAGACAATATTTATCATAATGAGGATATAAATGAAAGATAAGTATATTACTGTAATACAATTAAGCAAGTATTTAAAATATAAGTTTGATAATGATGTTAATTTAGATACAGTTTATTTAAAGGGTGAAATATCTAATTTTAAAGCTCATTCTAGAGGACACTTTTATTTTACTTTGAAGGATGAAGAGTCTAGAATTAATGCTGTTATGTTTTCTTCTAGTGCAAGTAAAATAAAATTTCAACCTCAAGATGGAATGAAAGTTCTTGTTACTGGTAAAGTAACTGTCTATCCTCAAAATGGTGGCTATCAGATATATGTAAATGAAATGCTTGAAGATGGTGTTGGAAATTTATATATAGCATTTGAACAATTAAAGAAGAAACTTGAAGAAGAGGGACTTTTTAAAACTGAACATAAAAAGAAAATACCTTATATTCCTAATAGAATAGGAGTAGTTACTGCTCCAACTGGAGCTGCTATAAGAGATATTATTTCAACTATTAAAAGACGTTGGCCTTTATCAGAAATTATTTTATTTCCAGCTTTAGTACAAGGAGAATTTGCTAAAGAAGATATTGTTAAACAAATTAAAAGAGCAGAAGAGTATAATCTTGATACACTTATTGTTGGACGTGGAGGAGGAAGTATAGAGGATTTATGGGCATTTAATGAAGAAGTAGTTGCTCGCGCAATATATGAATGCTCTATACCTGTTATTAGTGCAGTGGGACATGAAATAGATTTTACTATTGCTGATTTTGTTTCAGATATGAGGGCACCAACTCCAACAGGTGCTGCTGAAATGGCTGTACCTAATTTAAATGATGTAAAGAATTTAATAGCACAAATTAATATTAGATTAAATAAAGGTATAACTAATAAAATTGAATTTAGTAAAAGAAGACTATTAGATATTAAAAATAGGCATATTTTTAGAGAACCAATTAAGATTTATGAAGCTAAAGAACAAAAATATGATTTCTTACTAGAAAAACTAAAATATAATATCTTAAATATTTATACTAGTAAATCTAATACCTATTTGAAGCTAAAAGAAAATATAATTTTTAAAGATCCTTTTGTCTTAATACAAAAGAAACAAAATGATTATTTAAAACTAATTGGAAAACTTGAAACACTTAGTCCACTACTTACTATTAAAAGAGGATATTCTATTGTTAGATGTGGTGATAAAGTTATAAGTAGTACTAAAAAATTAAAGAAGAATGATGTAATTGAGGTTGAACTTTCAGATGGAAGAATTAATGCGGAGGTAATATAATATGGCAAAAGAAAAAGAACTTAATTTTGAAGAAAATTTAGAAAAATTAGAAGAATTAGTTAAAGATTTAGAAAATGGTAATGTACCGCTTGATGATGCTATTGAAAAATATCAAGAAGCTATGAAACTTGCTAAAGTATGTGATGATAAGTTAAAAAAAGCAGAGGAGACTATTACTAAGAT
This sequence comes from Caryophanales bacterium UBA7476, assembly GCA_002477275.1. Classification (GTDB taxonomy): domain Bacteria; phylum Bacillota_I; class Bacilli_A; order RF39; family UBA660; genus CAG-417. Next base: position 27,089 of record DLOU01000001.1, on the reverse strand, counting down.
TGTAACTCCTGATGGAAAACTTGAAGATTTTGAAGTCTCTGAAGAATAATTATGATTTGGTTAAAAGATAAAAATTTTGTTTCAAGTTATAATATTGGTTCTATTGATTCTCAAAAATTAAATGAGTTAAAACAACATTTAAAGAGTTCTAATTCATATGATTTGGTTGGTTCTAAAATAATAATTACGAATAATAATGTTTTTGATGAATTTAATGATGGAGTTTTAACTAAATATTTTGATACTGATATAAGTAGATGCCAGTATTTACAAAAGAAATACAAAAGTAAATATCCAATTTCTCTTTCCATAATTGACAATGTTGATAGTGAAGAAGAAATAGATTTAAAGAAAATGATAGATTTGTTTTCATATGAGTATAGTTGTCTTAAAAAAATTTCAGGTTATTCTGATTCTGCTTTTAAAGCTTATTTAACTGAAAAAATTAATCAAGACTTTCATTTTTTTACTTATAGTTTATTAGATTTATTAAGATTTGAAAAAGTATCTGAACATGATATTAGTCGTATTAAACAAATTAAGGAGCTTTCTTTTGGAGTTGTTGATACTAATTGTGATTATTATTTAGATAAAGTTCCAATTTCTGAATACAATTCAAAAGTACTTACATTAGCAAAAAAATTAAGATAGAAGTTATACTTCTATTTTTTCTTTTTAAAATATAAAATACATGATATAATTATTTGGAGATATAATAAGATTAGGAGAAGATTTATGGAATTTTGCACACTTACTGAGAAAGAGTTTAGAAAATTTTTAGAAAAGAGCCCTGAAAGAACATTTCTACAAACACCTGAAATAGGTAAACTTCGTGAAAAAAGTGGTTGGTCTATTCATTATTTAGGTGTAAAAAAAGAAAAAAAAGTGATTGCGGCTAGTATGTTTGTTTCTATTACAAGACATTTTGGTTATAAAGAATTTTATTCTCCAAGAGGCCTTTTAGTAGATTATCATGATAAAGAATTACTTGAATTTTTCACTAATAATATTAAAGACTATGTTAAGAAGAATAAGGGTTATGAATTCAGAATTGATCCATATGTAATTAACATAGAACGAGATACAAATGGTGATGTAGTTGATGGTGGAATAGATAATACTGATATTAGAAGTAATCTCCTTTCTTTGGGTTATAAACGAGTAAAAAAAGAAGATATGGAGCAGGTTGGTTGGATGTATGTCTTAGATATAGATGGTAAAACTGAAGATGAAGTTTTAAAAAATATGAAACCTAATACTCGTAATACAATTCGTAAAACTTTAAAGAATGGCATTGAAATAGTAGAGCTGGAAAAGAAAGATTTACCATTGTTTCATCAAATAATGATTGAAACTGGAGAAAGAAAAGGTTTTTCTATCAGAAAACTTGATTATTTTGAAAATATGTATGATTTGTTTTATCCGCGAGGGGAGATTAAATATCTTTTAACTAAGCTTGATCTTTCTAAACATATTAAAATGCTTGAAGAGGATAAAAATAAACAGTTAGAAGAAAGAGATAAACTTAGTGATGCTAAATACAATGATGGCAAGAGAAAAGCTATAGATAGTGCTATAGCTGGTATTGATAAAAGAATTAGTCATGCTAAAGAATTAATTGAAAAACATGGTAAAGTTATTAATTTATCTAGTTCTATGTTTATTATGACTGATCCTGAAATTGTTTATTTATCAAGTGGTAATTATGAAGAATTTATGTCTTATAACTCTCAGTATTTAATTCAATGGGAGATGATTAAATATGGTATAGAACATGGCTTTAAAAGATATAACTTCTATGGTATTACTGGTAATTTTGATAAAAATGATAAAGATTATGGAATTTACGAATTTAAAACTGGTTTTAATGGTTTTGTAGAAGAATTAGTTGGAGAATTTTCTTATCCAACATCATTTATGTATTATATATTTAATTTAATAAAGAAAGTTAGGAAATAGATTATGAATATAGAAGTTGGCGATTTACTTACATTAGACGATAATAGTGATTATATTGTTGTTGCTATATCAAATAAAAATGATAATACTTATTACTGTCTAGGCTGCGTTAATGATATTAATTTTAAAGTATTTAAGCTTAATTTGATTGATGAAAGTTTAGAGTTAATTGATAAAGTTTCTCTATCTAAAAGTTTAATATCAGATTTTACTAATAGCTATAAAGAATATCTTCGTGGTTTATACTATGATTTAGGAGTTAATAATGGATAAAGATGAAAAAAAGAAATTTAAAATTGTTAATATAACTAAGAAAGATGAAATACCAGATGATACTAAAAATCTAATTGTATTTTCCTTGTTTTGTCTCAATTTGGCTGGATTTACTGTTTCTATGGCAAAGACATTCGATCCTGATGAAGAAGCCAATCTCATATATTTAATTTTAGCAATTATCAATTTTATGGCTCTAGATATTAATTTTGAAAAATTGGTTAATATTATTAAAGAAAAGTTTTTTAAATTTAAAGAGGAATTGGATAATAATGAAGAATATCAGGAGTCTAAACGACAATTATTAGAGAGTATTGATGAACTAAAGCAACTTCTTAGTGAAGCTTGGGATGAAATAAAAAAGAAGAATTCTATTGGTAAAAAAATGTAGTTTTTATAATTGAATCTATGTTATATAGATTTCTTTTTTTTTATATGATATAATGTTTAAGAACTAAAAAAGAATTAAAAGAAGAGTGATTTTATGAAAAAAGATGCGTTAAAAAAGAGTTCTTTTGTTGAAGGAACTGTTATTGCAACACTTGCTATTATTTTTACTAAAATTTTGGGAATGATTTATGTTATTCCTTTTTATGCTATAGTTGGTGTGCAGGGAAGTGCTTTATATGCTTATGCTTATACTATATATAATATATTTTTAGATATTTCATCTGCTGGCCTTCCGATTGCCATTAGTAAGATTATTAATGAATATAATACACTTAATATGATGGATGCTAAAGTAAGGGCCTATAATATTGGAAAAAGAATTATGTTTTTTATAGCTGTTGGAATATTTATTATTTTAATGTTATTTGCTCCTTTTATTGCTAAAGCTCTTCTTGGGGATTTGAAAGGAGGAAACACTGTTAATGACGTTAGTTTTGCGATTAGATGTGTTTCTTTTGCAATACTAGTTGTACCTTTTTTAAGTGTTGAAAAGGGATATCTTCAAGGACATAAAATTATTAGAGTTTCTAGTATAAGTCAAGTTCTTGAACAAATTGTTAGGATTGCGATCATTTTAGGTGGATCATATCTTGTTATTAAAGTATTTGATGGAACAGTTACTCTTGCTGTTGGAATTGCTGTTTTGGGTGCTTTTTTTGGAGGAATAGTTGCTTATTCTTATATTAAGTATTCAGTTAGTAAGAATAAAACTGCTCTTGGACTTGATAAGAAGTATAAGAAGGATGATATTTCTGATAAAACTATTTTAAAGAAAATTTTTAGTTATGCTATTCCTTTTATAATCATTAATATTGTAAGTAGTCTCTATAACTTTGTAGATATGACACTTCTTCTTAGAACAATGAATTATCTTAAACTTTCTGCTCAAGATGTTGAATTTGTTACTAGTGCAGTTGCTACATGGGCTCCTAAGATTAATATGATTGTTACATCACTTGCTATGGGAATGAGTACTAGTTTTATTCCTACTATGGTTAGTGCTTATACTTTAAAAAAATGGGATGAAGTTAATAATAAATTTAATCAAGCTATACAAATACTTTTAGTTGTATCTATTCCTATGACTATTGGTTTATCAATGCTTAGTAAAGAGGTTTGGTCAATGTTTTATGGTCCAAGTGTTTATGGAAGTTATATCCTTGCACTTAATGTATTTACTGGTTTAGCTATTAATATATATATGATTTCATCATCTGCTTTACAGGGCTTAAATAAGTTTAAAATTGTTTATTTATCTACAATAACTGGTTTTGTAAGTAATGCTCTTCTTGATGTTCCTTTAATGCTTTTATATAGTAAAATTGGTATTCCTCCATTTTTAGGTGCTGTTACTTCTAGTATTATAGGGTATTCTTTAAGTATTATTATCATATTTATTTCACTTCATAAAACATGTAATTTAAAATATAAAAATACATTAAAAGTTCTTTTGAAACTAATTATTCCAACTTGCTTAATGATTTTATTTGTGTATATTGGTATGAGAATAATTCCAGTAAATATTAATAGTAAACTTTCATGTATGATATATATTATTTTAAATGCAATTATAGGTGGAGTAGTTTATATAGGCATAGTTTATAAAATAGGATTATTTGATTCTGTATTTGGTAAAAGCTATTTATCTAGAATAAAAAAGAAATTTATTAAAAAATAAATCTCTTTTTTTTTTGACTTTTTTTTAATTATGTGTTATAATATCCTATCTGAGGAGATGGTTTGTATGATAATACTTCCAATTTATAATAGAGGAAGAGTTTTAAATGTAAAAGTTGAACTTAAAAATAGTAAGAAATTAGGGAAGAGAACATCTAGTTTTAATATAAATCCAAGTGATGTAATAATTAATGGATATAAATTTAGTGATTCATACTTAAGTGAAACTACGTCTACTCCTAAAACTATTATGGAATTTATCAGAACAAACTCAAAAACTGGAAGAAGTAATATACTTGTTTCTACTAAAGAAGAAGATGGAGCTTATGAATTATATGAGATAGACTCTATTCCTGATAAAGTATCAGATGGTGTAGATAATCTCATTGGTACTTTAATACTTGCTTTAAAAAATGAAAGTAGTACTCAAAAAGGAAGATATTTAGATTTAGGTAAAATAGAATTATTTGATATTATTACATTAGATAGAATAAGAGATTTAGAATTTTTAAGTAAAAATATGGATAAAGTTAATCTTACTAGATATATAGAAGAACACGATTTAAGATGTTTATTTAGACTACTTCAATCATTAGAACAATTTGATTTTACTGTACTAAAAAATTCAAAGATGGAAGAGGATAGATTTAATGAGTTTTTAGAATTTTTAGAACCAACTAATAGTCGTGATTATAATAATTTAAAGAATTACTTAGAGATAGCTAAAAACAATCAAAAAGAGTATTCTAAAATTTCATATTTAAATAAAGTAATTAATAATAAACCACTTAACTTAATTCATAGTAGTCATGAAAAAGTTAAAGTTTATCAAGAACATATGGATGAGGCTAGTTAATGGATAATAGATTTCAAAGACTTGAACTTTTATATGGAAAAGAAAATGTAGAAAAAATAAAAAATAGTACAATTTTAATTTTAGGTTTAGGTGGTGTTGGAGGATACGTTATAGAAGCACTATCTAGATGTGGTATAAATAACTTTATACTTGTAGACTTTGATAAAGTTGATATAACTAATATTAATAGGCAAATAATAGCACTTGAAGATACAGTTGGAATGTATAAAGCTGACCTATTTAAAGATAGAATTAAGAAAATAAATAAATTTGCAAAAGTTAAAATAGTTAAAAAAATTATAGATGAAAGTAACTATTTAGAACTTTTTTCTTCTAAAATAGATTTTGTTGTTGATGCTATAGATAGTATTAAGACTAAAGAACTTGTTATTAAATATTGTTTAGATAACAATATAAAAATTATTTCTTCTATGGGAACAGGTAATAGAGTTGATCCATCTAAGTTTGAAATAACTGATATTAGAAAGACTAGTTATGATCCAATAGCAAGAAGATTGAGAAAATATTTAAAAGATAATAATATAAATAAAAAACTTAATGTTTGTTTTAGTAGAGAAGTACCAAAGAATAAACATATAGATACAATACCATCTAATTCTTTTGTACCAGCTTCTGCAGGACTTTTAATAGCAAGTTATGTAATAAATAAAATAGTTAATAATTAAAAATAGAAAATGGTGGATTAGGTATGGAAGTAAGGAAAGTAACAGTTACTCATTTCTTTGATGATTTAAGAGATGAATATGAAAATATTTTTATGAAGTTACAAAAAAAATATGGTCTTGATGAAGAAGTTGAATATGATGATTCAGAAAAAGAAGAAGAATATCAGCAATATTCTGAAGAATTAACAATAATGTTTCAAAATTTAAAAAAATCTAATTATAAATTATATGTTTTTGTTTTAACACTTTTATATCATGATTATATATTAGGAGTAAGTAACAAAAAAGATCCACTTCATGATGTATTAGAGGAACATATGAATCATGTAAGAAGTAATGTAGATGATGTAGAATCCTTACTTGAATACTTAGAAGAAAATCCAGACTTTTATACTGATTTAGTAGAAGAGTTTATTGAGTTTAATGAAAATACTTATTTTGAAAAAAGAAAAATATATTTAAAAGCTAAAGATGAAGATTCATATTTACTTAAAATATTTCCACAGCATATAATAGATAAACTTTATTATGTAATTACATATACAGAAGAAGATTTAAAATCATACTTTGTAGAAGAAGGAATGAGTGCTGTTGGAGTAATTATTTCACTTCTTCAAAATTTATATAAAGTTGATAAAGATAATTTTAATAAATTAATAGAACCTTTAATTTATAAATATTATAAGAATTTTAGATATAAGAAAGATATTAATGAATCAGATCAAGATAATGATGAATTACTTTCTTTAATAGAAAATAAAGATATAGAACAAATAAAAAAAGAAATAATAGGGTCTATTGATTTTCTTGAATATATAATACTTGAATTTTATAATGATTCATTTGTATATGATGAAGAAAGAAAAAATAAAGTAGAAAAAGAATATTCAAAACATAAAATTAAGAAATTAGAAGAGATGATGTAAATGATTAAGATAGCTGACTATGTTGATGTAATAAGACATAATATAGATAATTATTTTAAAGAGTATTTAGATAAAGATGATATAGATTATGATAAAATACTTGAAAAAGTAGATGATGTTAAGAAAAACGATAAATTATATAGATTATTTGTTTCAATACTTTTTTTAGATGATTATAGAATTAAACTTAGATATGTTGTAAATAATTGTGAAACAGAAGAAGATAAAGAAACACTTGATTACTATGATAATAATATAAGAAGTGTTGATGATATAATAAGTTATTTTGAAGAATCAGGTAACTTTTTAGATATGCTTAATTCAACTATACTTTTTTCAAGACTTGATTCTAATAGACAAAGAGAAGTAATTACTTCATGTAAACTTAAGAATAAGTATTTAAGTAGTATTTCTCCTATTCATATACTAGATTTATTATATTATGGATTTCCAATTAGTTTAGATAACTATATAGAGTTATTTAATGAATATAATTGTGATCAAAATAGTTTAGATGCAAGTAGTGAAGCAACGGTTGAGTTTTCTCATCAATTAACAGATTTATATATATCAGATACAGATAATTATTCTTACTTAATTAGAAAGCTTATAGAAACATATAAAATAATGAGTTATCATAAAATACTTAATGATAAAGAACTTGATGAATTAGCTAAAAAAGATATATTAGATATTTGTAATATTATATATAGAGATTCACATTTAAGAATTAAATTACTTGATTATTTTTTAGAATATAATATTATGTGTACTGAAGAAGAAATGAATTTATTTAAAGAAGAATTTGATAAAGTTAAAAAGAAAAGATAGGGTGATAATATGATAGATGTTCATTCACATATAATGTTTGGTATAGATGATGGTAGTAAAAGTATAGAAACATCTTTAGAGATACTTCAAGATGCATATAATAATGGAGTTACAGATATATTTTTAACACCACATTATATAGAAGATTCTAAGTATAGATGTAATAACGAAGATAAAGAAAAAATACTTAAGAAGCTAAAATATGAATTAAAAAGAAAAAAAATAAAACTTAATTTATATATTGGTAATGAAATATTTATAAATGAAAATATATTAGAATATGTTAAAAATAAAGAAATAGCGCCACTTAATAATTCTAAATATTTACTAATAGAACTTCCTATGGGGAGAATGTATAACAATACTAAATCTATATTCTTTGAACTAATTAGAAGTGGCTATACAGTAATACTTGCTCATCCTGAAAGATATAGATATATGCAAGATAATGATAAAATGCTTGAAGAATTATTAGATATGGGAGTACTTCTTCAAGGAAACTATAGAAGTATATTTGGTTATTATGGGAAAGATGCTAAAAAAGCTATTAAGAAATTCTTAAAGAAAAAACAAATAAGTTTCTTAGGTAGTGATATACATAAGAATGATGGATATAAACTAAAGAAATTAGAAAAAAAATTACTTAGACTTACTAAAGATAAAGAGTATACAAACTCTATATTATTTGGTAATGCAGAAAAAATATTAAAAAAATAAAAAAAGTGTATAAATTTCGACTATTTTCGATTATAATATAATTAGTGGGTAGGTTGAGAGGAGGACACTTGAGAATATTTTTGATATTATTATTCAGTTTTGTAATAACATCATTGGTATTTCTATTTTGTGCAGTTAGATTGAGTAGTAAGTGTGATAAACTTATGAAATATGATAGATGATAGATATGGTTAAACAACCATATTTTTTTTGTGCTAGATTGACAAAAACAAGAAAATATGGTATAATTTAGGGCGTTTAAAGGGGTAGGGCTATGAATAACGATAAATTAGAAAACTTAATTAATAAAGGTGTACCTATTGATACACCATTTTTGCTTTCTATTAATCTTTTAAAATCATTTTGTAATGATCAAGAAAAGCTTAATAAATGTGTTCAGGAAGCTGTACTTAAATTTGGTAAATTCTTATCAGAAATAGGACTTGAAAACTATTTATTTTATTCTTTTGCTTTTCAAATTATTTCTGATCAAAATAGTTTAGAGAAAAAAATATATTTTAGTCCTAGAACAATTCCACTTACTTTAATTTATTCTTTAATACCACAAAAAGAACAAAAAAAATATAAAGATAAATTATTTGATTCTGAAGAAGAAGTAGTTTATGAAACATTGTTAAAAAGAATAGATAAATTAAGAAAAATTAAAAAGAAAAATAATCTTAGTAAAGAACAAGTACTTTCTATGGAGTTTCCAGCTTTATATAAAGTGTTTTTAGCTAATAAGAATGCTATTCAATATCTTATTTCCTTAGCTGAAAAATATAGTAATGGTAAAATTAGTAAAGAAAGATATATAGAGTTAAGAGATGAATTTATAGATAGTAATCCTGGTATTATTAATACTATTTATGATGTAGTTGATTATTATATTTCGACAGGTATTAAAAAAGAATATACTGTTACTAAGTTTTGTAATGATTATGCAGATTTCTTTGAAAAAATGATAGATAGTGTTGAACTTTTTGATGAGTATTTTTATAGTAATCCTCTTTCTCTTGATGATATTGTTATTGATAAAGAAAGATTTGAGCTTTATTTAGCTATTAAGAATGCTATTGCTATAATAGAAGCAAAAGATAGTGATAAACAAAGATATGCTTTCTATTTAGCTAACTATTTTAAAGAAGATAGTAATAGACAAACAAGTTTAGAGCCAGTTATTCAAATAGAAGAATTAGGTGATACTCTTATAAATCCTTTTAGTGTTTATCAGTTATATACTAGATTACTAATAGAAAATCCTGATATTAAACCTCTTACATTTAATGAAGAGGATTTTGAAGGTATGAATTCAGATGAAGTAAAAGAATTTATTAATAATTTATTAGAAACATTTAGTGCTAACTGGGATGTTATACCACTTGAAGAAGTAGAAAGAAATGGTGTAAAACATGATCCTAGTGATAAAAAAGATGATTTAGATAGAAGAATAGAATTATTCATGGAGAAACATAGTTTTTATGGTAGTTTATCTCCAATTATGTCTATTAGAGGAAAGAAGACATTTGATGGATATGTTGGATATATATTCTCTAATGGTATGGTTGTTTTAGATAAATTTTATCAAAACTATAAAAAAGGAGTAGTATCAAAAGGAGATGCTATATACTGTATGAGAATAGAAGATTTCTATAGATTAAGTCAGTTTCCAAAAAGTATACTTAGAAAAGATTCTAATGTAATTTCTATAGTTCATAGAAAAGGATGGCAAGAAAAAGTTTTAAAAGTTATAAAACAAAAAGGTAATGGAATCGAAACAGAAGAAGAAGTAAATAAACTATTAAACAAAAATTTAGTTACAAAAAAAATAATATAGGGGGTTATTGTTATGGAAAATAATGATGTTGTTAGTAGAGTAATTAATAAAGGTGTACCTATTAATACACCAGTTAATATTTCTATAAATTTTATTTATAAATCATGTAAAAATAAAGATAAATTAGATCAATTAATTTATTATCAATTTGGTGAATTAGGAAGAATTACTGATTCAGATAAATATAAAGTTCAACCTGTTGTTCCTTCAGAATTTCAATTATATATGGATCCAGAAACATTACAAAAGAAATTATGCTTTTCAGAAGATACAATTTTATCTTTGTTAGAATATAATCTTGGAACTAAAAAAACTATATCAAGAAATTACTTGTCTCAATTATCAAGAGATGAATTAGCTCTTAAAATAAATAAATTAAGAAAAATAAAAAAGAAAGGTAACCTTTCAAAAGAAGAAGTTTTATCTAGAGATTTTCCTAGGATGTATAAATTATATTTAAATGAAAAACAATTCTTTAAAGAAATGCAAATATTAGTTAATAAAATTTCTACACCTGGAATTAGTAGAGAAAAATTAAGAGAATTGGTTTATGAATGTAGTGGAAGACTATCAGAATATGGTTATAGAACACCTCCAACTATAGAAGGTTTGAAAAAAATAGTTAATTCATTTAATTTAAATAGTTTTTGTGAAAGATATGCTGATTATTTTCAACATGTATTAGATAATGAAGAAATTATTTATGAAAAACTGCAAGATAATCCAATAAGCTTTAATGAATTAGATATAGATGAAGAAAAATTATCTCTTTATTTAGCATTTGAGTTTATTGCAAAAATTTCTGATGATAATACTTTAGATAAACAGAAATATATATATTATTTAGCAGATTATTTTGGTAGAGAACAAAATAGAAAAAATGATAATAATACTATGCTTCGTATGAATGAAGATTTAATAATTACTCCAGCTTTATTATATAAAGAATTTACAGAAATATTAATTAAATATCCAGAATTAAGATTAGTTAATTTTAAAGACGTAGATTTTTCAGGAATGAAAGAAGAAGAAATAGTAGAATTTATAAATGAATATTTAAAAGTATTTAAGGCTAATTGGGATATAATACCTGTAGGTGACATTATTAAAGGATTAGGGGATGGAAAAGTTAATGATCCTGATATGGAAAGAAGAATAGAAATTTTTATGGAAAAACAAGAGTTTTATTCTGAATTTGATCCTTTTATGTGTGTTAGAGGTAAAAAAACATTTGATGGATATATTGGATATATACTTTCAAATGGGTTAGTTGTTTTAGATAAGTTCTTTCAAAATTCTAAAAAGGGAATAGTATCTAAAGGTGATGCTATATACTGTATGAATATAGAAGACTTTTATAGATTAAGTAATTATCCAAAAAGTGTTATAAGAAAAGATAAAAACGTAATTTGTATTGAACATAGGAATGGATGGCAAGAAAAACTTAGTAATATAATTAATCATAGAGATTTTACTTTCAAAACAAAAGAAGAAGTAGAAGAATTACAAACGAAAAAATTAATAAAAGAGTAGGCGTAAAATTATGGCAAAAGATATAATAAGTGAAGTAATTAATAAAGGTGTACCTATTAATACTCCAATTACAGTTAGATATAGTGATTTATATAATTTATGTGATAATAAAGAAGTGTTTGAAAAGGTTGTAAGAGGTGAGTTCTATAAATTTGCAGAATATTTAAAAAGTTTATTTCCTTCACAAGACATTAATTTATTTCATACAATGAGTGTATTTACTGATCCTAATACTTTAGAGAAAAAATTACAGTTTTCTAAAGATGGTTTTTTTGGTTCATTAATTTATAATCTTAATTTTAATAATTCATGTAATGTTTCTCAAAGTGAAGTTGTACTTAATGATTTTAATCCTGATATGCTTTATGAAAGAACAAAAAAATTAAGGAAGATTAAAGAAGAATATAAACTTCAAATGTATTTTCCTTCTTTATATTTAAAATATATAGAACAAAAGAAAATGTACGAGGCAGTAAATAAATTTTATAATAAAATTGCTAAATCTAGTTTGTCTACTAAAGAAAGAGAAACAGAAATAGTTAAGTTCTTAGATAATTTGATAGCTGAAGGTCATATAGTTACTGAGAATGTATTTGAAAAAGCTAAAAAGTTTAGTCTTAAAAGATTTTGTAATGATTATGCTGATTGTTTTGATAATATGATTAGTCATGCAAATGAAATATGTGAATATTTAGATACTCATACATTTTCTATTTCTGATATAGAGTTAGATAAAGAAAAGTTAGAATTATATATTGCTTATAGATTCTTAACTGAATTAAAATCAGAAAAGAAAGATGATAAACAAAGATACGTTTATTTTATAGCTAATTATTTTAAAGAGAATAGTAAAAGAAAAACTAGTACTGTTCCAGAAATAAATGTTGGTGGGACTTTTCAGAATAATTTTGCTGTTAATGAAAAAGCTTTAGAAGGTATAAATATTAATCCAAAATATATTTATTCTGAATTTAGTAAGGTATTTATAGAAAATCCTGAAATAAAACTTGTTAACTTTAATGGTGTTGATTTTTCTGGAATGAATGAAGAAGAAATAGAAGAATTTATAAGAGATTATTTATCTGTTTTTAAAGTTAATTGGGTTATAATACCAAAAGAAGAAATAGGTAAAAGAGAAGGGATTCATCCTTATAAACCACGTACTGTTGATGAAGAAAGACTTAATCAATTATTTATGGAAAAGATAGAGTTCTACTCTGAATTATCTCCAATAATGCATATACAAGGTAGAGATACTTTTGATGGATATGAAGGATTTATATTCTCAAATGGAATGGTTATTCTTGATAAATTCTTTGAGAATTCTAGAACAGGAAAAGTATCTAAAGGTGATGCTATATACTATATGAATATAGAAGATTTTTATAGATTAAGTAGGTATCCAAAAAGTGTATTAAGAAAAGATCCTAATGTTGGTTTTATTGAACATAGAAAAGGATGGCAAGAAAAAGCTTTAAAAATAATTTATATGGATGATAATAACACCAAGACTTCAGAACAATTAGATGAATTAAAAGCTAAAGAATTAGTTAAGAAAAATAATAAAATATAGCAAGAGAGAAATTGCTATATTTTTTTTGATACTAATTATTAATAAGTTGTTTGTCCATAACAATTACGTCAACACTGTTGACGTAATCTTATTGTGTTTGTGAATTTTATAAAATTGAATCATTTTTTCAATATTTTTTTAATAATTCAATCTTTTATTATTATGTAATTTTTCTATGCCAAATATATTTTTATCTTTTGATAAAATACTTAGTTCTTTTCGAGCAGTTTCATTCAATTTTTCTAATCTTTCACTTTGGTTTATATTGTTATCAATCATACTAGCATTTAATACTTCTAAATTACTTAAAACTATTAGATATAGGATATCTGCGTAATCTCTAATATTTCCTTCTAAATTAGGATTTTTTTCTCTCCATTCCTTTGCCGTCATACCAAATAAAGCTACATTTATAATATCGGCTTCATTTGAATAAATAAATTGTTTTTGCTTATCTGTTAATTTTGGAACAATGTTTTCTTTAATACTATCAGTATGTATTTTATAATTTGTTTTAGTAAGCATTCTTCTAACTGACCATTCTACTTCATTTTGATAATTTTCATTATATTTTAATCTTTTAAATTCCTTAATTAAATATATTTTGAATAGATTATCAATCCACGAAGCAAATTCTAGTGCTATGTCAGAATGTGCAAATGTACCAACACTATATTTTCCTTTACTATAAGTCATACCTATAGCGTTTACTTCTGTACACCATTTACTTGGTGTCATTGTAAAAGTTTTTTTAGGTGGTTCGCTTTTAATTCGGCTGAATTCCGCCGAATTAAAATTTTCATTACTTTACTCTTCCCATAAACCTAAAAATTCTATTGTATCATAATTACTTAACCATTTTTTTATTACATCTGATGGATCATTTGGATTTTTATATCTAGCTATATCAGTTAACGAAATATAATCTTCATTCTCAATTCTCATCACTCTAATTTGATTTTCATTAACATTCATAATAGATGTATTTTTTTCTCTTATTTTTTTATTTATTTCATTCATTTTCTTATCTTCCTTTATTTTATTTTTCTTTTTCTCTTTGTTTACATTTATATACAATTTGTCGATGCTGACAAATTGTATATTAGTGTCAATATATATTTATTTGCTTTCTGACTTCAGAAAGCCAATGTTCTTGTTGTTATAAACTTTAATTTTTATATTATTATTTTTATTATTTAATATATTATTTCGGACTAATTGCGTCACCAGTGGTGTCGCAATTAAGTACGATTATGTAACAAGCATATCTAGACAATTTATAGTCTTGAATTTTTCTCTTAGTTTTTGAACCAATATTGACCATTTTATTGACATCAATAAAATGGTCTGAAACATTATAATTACTATTACTGCAATTTTTCATAGTAGTTTTAATTATTCCATGAAAATTTTGCCATAATGTATATCCTAATATAGGCATCAATTCTCTTGCTAACCAATATTCGATACCATCTTCATCTATATGTTTTATATTTTCAAATAATTTTATCTGTATATTCTTTTATTTCATTCATCTTCTTATCTTCTTTAATGTATTATTCTTAAATTAATCTAACAAAAACAAAAAAATTATAAATAAAAAATAATAGCTAAATATGTAGATTTAGTTATTTTTTTATGTCAATTTATATAAATTTATATGAATTTGTTATTTTCAGGCTTAATTTGACATTTTTCATATTGACTTTTAGGGTGTTTTCGTTTATAATAAGACGTGCTAATTGAAGGGGAGTGTATTCGTGGAAGAAATCAATTTAGTTGAAGTATTTAGTTATTTCAAATCAAAAATAATAGGAATATTAATAGTTATAGGAGTAATATTAATAGCTGGTAATGTATACTCAATTTTCTTTAAAACACCAATGTATCAAAGTAATACTACAGTTTTATTAGTTAATGAGAAAACTACTAATACAACAGAAGTACAACTTAATAAAAACTTAGTTACTACTTATACAGAAATTATTAAGAGTCGTAGAGTATTAAATCAAGTTATTAAAGAATTAAATCTTGACTATACTGTATCTGAACTTTCAAGCATGATTAAAGTAGAAGCAGTAGGAGATACAGAAATTATTAAAATAACAGTTTCTAATGAAAATAAAAAGAAAGCTGCTATTATAGCTGATCAAATAGCTGAAACTTTCTCTAAAGAAATTAAAGATTTATATCATTTAGAGAACGTTAGTGTAGTTGATAAAGCAGTAGTTAATAATAATGCTTACAATGTTAATCATTTAAAAGATAATGTTATATTTTTAGGAATTGGAATAGTACTTACATTTGGAGTAGTATTTGTAATGTATTATTTTGATATTACTATTAAATCAAGTGACGTAGTTGAAAATAAACTTGGTTTAACAGTAATAGGTATTGTACCTGAAGAAAAGGATAGGGGGTAATAGAAATGAGAACAACTGATTTAATAATGAATTCAAATCCTAAATCAATGTTTAGTGAAGCTATTAAAACTATCCGTACTAACCTTGGGTTTGCTAATATATCAGGAAATATGAGAACAGTTATAATTACATCACCAGAAGCTGGAGATGGAAAAAGCTTTATAGCAGCTAATCTTGCAGTTGCTTATGCACATGAAGATAAGAAAGTACTTATTGTAGACTGTGATTTAAGAAGAGGTAGACAACATGATATATTTGGTGTTAATAATATGGGTACTAAAGGTTATTCAAATTTAATACTAAATTATAATAAAAAAGGTGAAGATTTAGATGAATATATAGTTGAAACTGGAGTTAAAAATGTTAGTTTAATACCTGCTGGTCCTACACCACCTAATCCAGTAGAATTATTAAATTCTGAAAATAATGAAAATTTACTCTTTGAACTTAAGAGAATGTTTGATATAATTATACTTGACTGTCCACCAATTATAGGGTTAAGTGATACATTAGTACTTACTAAACAAAGTGATGCTAATATATTAGTTATTTCTAATAAGAAGACTAAAGTTGAAAGTTTAGAAAAAGCTAAGAAATCATTTGAACAAATAGAAGCACCAATTACAGGAGTAGTAATAAATAAAGCTTCTACAAAAGATAATAGTTATTATGGATATTACTGTAATGATTATTATTACTATAGTGAAGATGGAACAAAAAAGAAAAAATCAAGAAGAAAATCGAGAAGAAGATAAAAACGGGAGGGGTATTATGAATGAAGCAGTTGCTAATACAATTACAGGAGAAAAAGTTTCAGTAAAAGAAAAAGTATATTTTGGAATTAAAAGAACTTTTGATATATGTGTTTCTTTGGTTGGAATGATTTTCTTAGTACCTTGTATTATTTTCGTTAAGTTGGCTTATATGTTAACTGGAGATTTTCACACTATATTTTATTCTCAAAAAAGAATTGGTAAAGATGGAAAAGAATTTAAGTTCTATAAGTTTAGAAGTATGTTGGTAGATAGTGAAGATATTCTTACTAATACGTTAAAGATGGATCCAATTGCTGCTGATGAATATAAAAAGACTAAGAAATTAAAGAATGATCCAAGAATTACTAAGGTTGGTAAGATTATTAGAAAAACATCAATTGATGAATTACCACAATTAATTAACATTTTAAAAGGTGATATGAGTTTAATAGGTAATAGACCTTATCTTCCAAGAGAAAAAGAAGATATGGGACCATACTTCGACTCTATAGTAAAGACTAAACCTGGTTTAACAGGTTATTGGCAAGTAAATGGAAGAAGTGCAACTACATTTGAAAAGAGATTAGAACTTGAAAGCTATTATTCTAATCATTGTAGCTTAAAGATGGATATTAAAATATTCTTTAAGACTTTTACAGCGGTTTTACTTCATAAAGGAGCAGAATAGATTAAAGATGACAACAAAACTTGTTGATGTATCAAATGATTATAAAGAGTTATGTAAGATAGCTAATTATATGAGAGGAGATAGATATATTAGTGAAGTCTTCAAAGATAGAATTGATAGACTAGCTAGTAGTAGATTTTCTTTCATGATTAGAAAGAATAATAAAGATATAGGATTTGCTAATTTAGTTATCGAAAAAGGTAATCAATACTTTTATTTCTTAGATATTGGATTAAAAGAAGAATATAGAAATAAAGGCGTTGGAACTGAAGTACTTGAAAAATTACATGATATGGATTTTGATAGATTTGTTCTTCTTGAAGTAAAGAATGATAATGAAGCAGCTAATATAAGTATTAATAAGGTTGGAGTTAAAGTAACTACAATAGGGAATATTAATTATTATTTACTTCAAAAGGATAGAGTACAAGAATTTATAGATGGTGATTATTTAGAAAAATTAAGTAATCATGTATCAATAAAAAGTAAAAAAGATTTAATATTTAAAAAGTAAAAGAATTTAGGGGTAACAAAGCATAATAAAAGATACACATGGAGAAAGACTATCCTTAACTTATGTGTATCTTTTGTTTTGAAGAAGGTGAATAAAATGTCAAAGAAAAACGAACCGATTAGAATAGCTCAAATTATTGGTAAATGGGTTGGTGGAGGAGTAGAAGCTGTAGTAATGAATTACTATAGACATATTGATCACTCAAAAATACAATTTGATTTTATTTGTGATGATGATTCTACTAATATTCCATATGAAGAAATAGAAAAATTGGGTGGTAAAGTAATACTTATTCCGCCATATCAAAAAGTTTTTAAATATCATAAAGAGTTAAAGAAAGTATTAAAAGAAGGTAATTATAAAATAGTTCATTCTCATATTAATACTTTATCAGTATTTAGTTTATGGGCTGCTAAAAGTGCAGGAGTGCCTGTTAGAATTGCTCATTCTCATAGTACTACAAATAAGAAAGAAAAAAAGAAAAATATGCTAAAACAAGTATTAAGACCTTTTAGTAAGATTTTTGCAACTGATTATATGTGTTGTTCAGAACTAGCTGGTAGATGGTTATTTGGGGACAAAGAATATAACAATGGAAATGTTTATCTTTTAAATAATGCAATAGATCTTGATAAGTTTAGGTTTGACAAAAAAGTAGGAGAGAAAAAAAGAAAAGAGTTAAGTATTAACAATGATACTTTAGTAATAGGACACATAGGTAGATTTGTCGAACAAAAAAATCATAGCTTTTTATTAGATATTTTTAATGAAATTTATAAGAAAAATAATAATTCAGTTCTTTTATTAGCAGGTCAAGGACCACTAATGGATGAAATGAAAGAAAAAGTTAATAATTTAAACTTAAATGATTGTGTAAGATTTTTAGGCCAAAGAAGTGATGCTGCAGAATTATATCAAGCATTTGATGTTTTTCTATTACCGTCATTGTATGAAGGATTACCAGTAGTTGGTGTTGAAGCACAAGCGTCAGGTAATTTATGTTATTTATCTAACGATATGACTAAAGAAACAAAAGTGCTAGATTCAACAGTATTTATGAGTTTGGAAAATTCTGCTGAAGAATGGGCTGATGCTATTTTAAAAGATGAAAAAAAATATAAAAAACATGATACTAAAGAAGAAGTATCAAAATATGGTTTCAATATAGAAAAAGAAATTATTAAATTGGAAAATTATTATATAAAAAAAAATAAAAAAAAAATAGTTCATTTAACAAATTCAAATGTTTTTTCTGGACTAGAAAGTGTTTCATGTCAAATAATAGAAAATTCATCTTCTGACTTTGATCATATCTATGTAACTAAAGATGGACCTATTGTAGATGAGTTAATAAAAAGACAGATTAATTATGAATTGATTTCTAAAATGAATGTTAGAGAGATAAGAAGAATTATTAAAAAAACTAAGCCAAAATTAATTCATTCTCATGACTTTACTCCTAGTTTCATTTCAAGTCTTTCTTCTGGTAAAATACCTATTATTAGTCATATACATCAAAATCCTGAATGGTTAAAAAAAATTAATATTAAGTCATTTATTTTCCTATTATCTAGTTTAAAAGCAAAAAAAATTTTAATTGTTTCGGAATCAATTGAAAAAGAGTATATTTTTTCAAAAATTATTAGAAAAAAAATTATTTGTGTAGAAAATCCAATAAGTTGCGATAGGATATTAGAAAAATGCAATATTAATGATAAAAAGAAATTTGATTTTTGCTGTGTCGGAAGAGTTGAAGATGTTAAGAATCCATATTTATTTATTCAAATTATAAAAAAAATTAAGCAAAAGAAAAAAAATATAAGAGCTGTTTGGGTTGGAAGTGGATCATTATTAGATGATTTGAATGAAATTGTTGAAATTGAACATTTACAACAGAATATTCAATTTGTAGGTTTTAGTGATAATCCTTATCAATATTTAGCAAAATCTAAAATTTTTCTATTATGCAGTAAATATGAAGGATTTGGATTAGTTGCATTTGAAGCGTTAACTTTAGGTCTACCATGTATTGTTTCAAATGTTGGTGGTCTAAAAAATATTGTTGATAATGATTGTGGACATTTGTGTAGTACTGTAGATGAATATGTAAATGAACTTGAAATGCTAATTGAAAATTCTGATATCTATAATAAAAAATCAACTAAAGCTAAATTAAAGGCCAAACAATTAGAAAATTATTCTAGTTATTTTAATAAATTAGATAAACTTTATAGGGAGTTGTAGAGATGAAAAAGAAAATAGAAATTAATCCAATAAAATTATTATTATTCTTATATGGTTTTTTCTTGATTTATATGCCAGATTTTTCATTTTATATAAATTTAAATGGTTTGGTTATATATTTAATTTTGACAGTTGTATTTTTTATTAGAAATATTAACTCAAAAAGGCTAACTGAAATATTGAAATCAAATATATTTGTTACTTTTGTTGCACTAAATGTTTTATTCACATTATATTATTTTATAAGAACGTTGATTGCTGGAACTGATTTATATGATTTTCGTAGTCTTAGAATAGTTCAAAATATGCTCCCAATCTTGTTATGTTTAGGTTGTATCCTGATATACATTGAGTTAGAAAAATTTAATTATTCCAAAGAAAAAAAATATAAATTTATAATAGATTTAGCTTTATTTCAGTCTATTATTGCTATTAGTATGATTTTTTTCCCATCTCTAAAAAATGTGGCTTTAAATATGTTTTATAAGGGAAATAATGATTATAATATATATATATCTAATTGGAGACTTTATGGTTTTTGCGATGGTAATTATACATATAGCTTTCAGATAATGTCTTCTTTACTTGCTGTATTTACATTTAATTATGCGATAAAGTATAAAGAAAAAAAGTATTTTTTAGCTTCTTTAATGATTTTTTCGACCTCTTTTTTAAATGGAAGAACTGGAATATTAATTTATCTTATTTGCGTTCTTTATTTGATAATTATGGACTTGCTTATAAAAGGAAAAATAATTTCTTTTATAAAAATATCTTTAATATGTACTTTCTCTCTATATATTCTTTATTATTTAATATTAAAATATTTACCAGGTACATTGAGTCTTCTTAATCATGCATTTTACGATATAATAGCATTTTTTAATGGGGATAAAACTTCCACTGAAACAGGTTATTTATTAAATATGATAAATTTGCCTAGAGGATTTTTGAATTATATATTTGGTGCAGGGTATAGAATTTATGGTCATGCTGGAATTAATTATGGTTATGAGCTTTCTTCTGATATTGGATTTATTAATGATTTGTTTATGACTGGTGTTTTTTCAGTATTATTTCTTTATAATTCGGTATTTATTTTTATAAAAAAAATCAAGATGAATTCTAAAAAAAATATATTTGAGAATAGTATGTGTAATTTAATTATTATGTATTTCATTATTGCTAACACTAAAGGTGAGTTCTTTAGAAGCCAAATTATGATATCTTCAGTATTATTGATATTAATTTTTATGTTTATGGAGGTATATAAAAATGAAAAAAATTTCTATAATTATTCCGATGTATAATTCTAAAAATTATATAATTGGTTGTTTAAAATCTATTTTTGCACAAGATTATAATAATTATGAAGTTATCATCGTTAATGATGGTTCAACCGATGAATCTGATTTGGTTGTTAATAATTTTATACAAGATAAGAGTTCATTTTTCTTGTATAATATTTCTAATAAAGGGGTTTCACATGCTAGAAATTATGGAATAGAAAAATCAACTGGGGAATATATTACTTTTATTGATGCTGATGATTTTATTGAGTTAAATACTTTATCAACAATTATGAATATATTAAATTCTAATGATATTGATTGTTTGAAATATAGTTATAGTAAAAAGATTGGAACAATAAAAAAAGAGTATAAATTTCATTGCATGACAGATCAAATAATTTTTAAAGAAGATTATATTTCTAAAGTATATCCAAATATATTATTAAATAATGATTTTTCATCTATATGGAATATGGTTGTTAAGAAAGAATTGTTATTTAATATTAGATTTGATGAGAATAAAAAATATGCTGAAGATAGAAAATTTAATTATGATGTATTATCTGTTTCAAAAAATTTATTCATTTGTTCTATGCCATTATATAATTATGTTATAAATAGTCAAAGTGTTATGAATAATGTGAATAAGGAAAAGTCAATTAAACAAATTATTGATATTATAGATACTAATAATTACATTTATTTGAATTGTAATAAATATAATTTAAAGTTTGAACTAGAAAATAGTATTTCTAATGATATTTCTAATCTAGTATTAATAAATTTTGCTAAACTTCCTTATAAAAAGTATAAAAGCGAACTTGATGAATTATTAAATATTATAATTAAGAGATTTGGAGAATATGAAATTATTAATTTTATTAAAAAAAATCAAATTTGTTATTATAAAAAAAATGTATATTTAAAATTTAAAGTTAAATATTTAGTTTATTTATTAAAAAAACAGTTGAAAAGGGTGATTGGATGAAAAAAAACATAACTATATTTACACCAACATTTAATAGATGTGAAGATTTAAAGAAAGTTTATGAGAGCTTATTATCACAAACTAATAAGAATTTTATTTGGTGTGTTGTAGATGATGGTTCAAATGATGATTCAGAAACAGTAATTAATGAATTTATCAATCAAAACAAAATTAAAATAGATTATATAAAAAAAAGTAATGGTGGAAAGCATACTGCTTTTAATACATTTTTGGATAGTGTTAAGACTGAATATTGTATTATATCATTAGATTCTGATGATGTTCTAGTTGAAGATGCAATTTTTAATATTCAGAATGATTTAAAAATGATAAAAAAAGAAGTTGGTATAGTATACTTAAATGAAGTTTCTAATTTAAATTCATTTTCATATAATGCCAGTAAATTAAAGGGATTATCATTAAAAAAAGCAATTTCTAATAATAAATATGATGCAGAGTGTATTTTTGTTTTTAANNCAAAACAGATTATTTAAAAAAATTTAGATTTCCTGTTATAAAAAACGAAAAATTTTTTACAGAAGCTTATTTGTATTATCAAATGGATGAAGAAATGATATGGTCTGATAAAATTATTGAGAAAGGAAGTTATTTGAATGATGGATTAACAAAAAATACTTCTAAATTATTTATTAAATATCCAAATTCATGGCTTTTATATAATGAGATTAGAATGATTGAAAATAAAAGTTTTTTAAAAAGATTAAAGTATACTATTTATTTTATTAGTTTTTGCATCTTAGCTAATAAAAAAGATAAGATATATAATTATGGGTTTAAAATTAAAATCTTATATCCACTTGGGCAAATTGGTGCTTTTTATTTAAAGAAAAAAGGAGGAAAATAGTTTGAAAACTGCTATTATTACTTTTACAAATGAATTAAATTATGGTGCTGTTTTACAAGCGTATGCACTTCAAAATTTTTTAGAAAAAAAAGTTGAAACTGAGATAATAAATTTTAAGTTTGATTTAAATTCTACTAGTTTTTTAAGAAAATCTTTAGAAATTATAAAAAAAATTAAATTTGATTTTTTTAAAAGAAAATATTTAAAAATGTCTTCAAAGAGGATTAATAATTTTAATGATTTTAAAAGAAACATGCAAAATTATACTGTTGCAATTGTTGGCAGTGATCAAGTTTGGGCTCTTGATATTATAAAGAACTGGAAAGATATATTTTTCCTTAATAATATTAAAAATGTAAGAAAATACTCTTATGCTGCAAGTTTTGGGAAAAATGAAAATTACATTGAAAATAAGGATGAGATTGGAAAGTATTTAAATGATTTTGAAAGTATTTCAATTCGCGAAAAATCTAGTTGTGATTTATTAAAAATGGATAACATAGAAAATTATTTTTGTGTTGATCCAACATTATTGCTAAATTCTGAGGATTATATAAATAGTTTGAATTTAACAAAATATAATAAAAAATATATTTTAGTATATATGCTTGTTATAGATGAAAAACTTGTAGATATTGCTAATAAAGTATCAGAAATCATGGGACTTAAAATTTATTGTTTTAATAATAAAAATAGATTTGGTAAAAATGGAATATGTATTCCAAATTCTTCACCAAGAAAATTTGTTGAGATGTTCTATAATGCTGAATTTGTTATTACTAATTCTTTTCATGGTACTTGTTTTTCAATAATTTTCAATAAGAGATTTATTTCTGTTATTCATCCATCACGAGGAATTAGACAAAAAGATATGCTTTTAAATTTAGGACTTTCTGATAGAATTTATAGTGACAAAGTAGAACTTAATTATTACATTGATAATGATATTTGTAAATCAGACTTATTTATTAATGAAATAAAAAACTCTAAAGAATATTTAAATTTGATTATAAACGGTGATATAAATGAGAGAAAAAAAACTGGCAATTAATACTTTAATTATAGCGATTGGAAAAGCGTGTACTCAATTAATCACTTTTTTACTTTTGCCGTTATATACTTCTGTATTATCTACTGCAGAATATGGTACTGTTGATTTATTGAATACTTTAGTAGGCTTGGCTTTACCGATTATAACTTTACAGATAGAGCAAGGTGTTTTTAGATTTTTAATTGAAAAAAGAAATGATGAAAGAGGAAAAAAAGAAATAATATCTTCTTCATTTCTATTGATAATAATTTCATGCATAGCTTTTTCAATTTTCTTTATGATTTTATCCTTGTTTAATTCAAATGAGTATAAATTTTTGTTATTTCTTAATATTCTTATTTATGTTTTTCCTACATATCTTTTACAAGTTTCAAGAGGACTTGGAAATAACAAAATGTTTTCTTTAGGTAGTTTTATTGCTGCTTCTTCAACAATTATGTTTAATATAATTTTTATTCTTGGATTTAAACTTAGAGTTGAAGGTATGTTATATGGAACTATGCTAGGTCAAATTTGCTGTTCATTATTCTTATTTATTAAATTAAAAATGATTAAATATTTATCAATGAAATTAATAAGTAAAAAAATTATAAAGGATTTAATTAAATATTCTGCACCTTTAATTCCTAATTCAATATCATGGTGGGTATTTAATGCATCTGATAGAATAATTGTTTCTTTTTTCTTGGGGTTATCCGCCACTGGACTTTTAAGTGCAGCAAATAAATTTTCAGCAATATATATATCAGCTTATTCAATTATATATATGAGTTGGACAGAATCAATATCAAGTCATATTGATGATTCTGATATATCTGATTATTTTACTAAAAATTTTAATTTGCTTATGAAATTTTTTGTTTCAGTTGCTTTTTGTCTTATTTCATTTATGCCTTTTTTATTTAAAATTTTAATAAATAAAAAATTTATAGGTGGTTATAATTTAATTCCTGTTTTAATTATTGCATCTATTTTTAATGTGGCGGTTGGATTAATCGGTTCATTTTACGTTGCAAAAAAAAATACAAAGTCTATTGCAAATACATCAATTTTAGCAGCTTTAATTAATATTGTTGTGAATCTTATCTTTATTAAATATATAGGATTACTTGCTGCTGCTGTTTCTACATTTGTATCATATTTTCTTATGACTATTTATAGACTACATGATCTTAAAAAAAATTATTTTGTATTAAAAATTAATAATGTTTTTTTGTACAGCTCTTTGCTAGTTGCTATTTTATTATTTATTTTATTTTATTTAGATAATTTCCCTTTAAATCTTTTGTCAATTATTATTGCATTAATATACTCTTTATTATTTAATAAAAATACGATTAGTTTAATTTTTAAATTTATAATGAAAAAGGTGAAGAAATGATTAAAATTATAGATATACCATTTAAAATTAGAAGAAAAATAAACGTTTTTTTTACTAATATCTATGTTAATAAAAAGTTTTATAATCGAGAAAAAGCAAATAATTATGAATTTGTGGAAAAAGAAAATATATTAAGTGAATTGGTATATAAAGATGATTCTTGGAACTATATATCTAATTTGATTAAATATATGGAATATGTTTACAAGAAAAAAAATTTTTTTCTAGAGGATAATAAAATTTTGAATAATAGATTTGAAAAAAAAGGAGATATATTAAGAATTAATTCTGCTCCCAAAGATAATAATTGGATATGCTTTTTCTATAATCCTAAAAAAAAATCTTATAAGTTAGAATATGAATTTATAACTTATTCTAGTTTAGAAGAAATACAAGTTGCGTTTAAATGTAAGAATTTAGGTGAAAGATATCGTTTTATGATTCATAATAATAAAGAAGCAGTTTTCGAATGTGTTCATAGAGGAGTATTCTATTTAAATATTTTTAAAAAAATATTTAAAATTTACAAGGGAAAAAAATATAGAGTTACTTTAATAGTAAATGAAAATACTTTTGAATATTACATAAATGAAAAATTAATTTATTCAATTGTTGAAGATGGTAGTCTAATTAATGGCGATGATGTAATTATTATATTCTATAATAAGGAATCCAAAGATGGAGTAAATGTGGATTTGTTAAATTGTAATATTTCATATATGAATTAAGTTGTGTTATGATATATTTCATATTTTTAGCATTGCTTCGAAGTGTGTAATAATTGGAGTTGTGTAATATTATAAGAGGTTAACTTTTTGTTGAATTAGTGGTTAGTACTTATAAAGGGGTGTTATTTACTATTTTTTTTGCTTAATTATAATCAGTTTAGAATAATTCTTCAAAATGAAAATTTAAACTTAATGATAAATTATTTTATATACTTTATAATTCCATTGATATTTTTAACAATATTCTTATTTCAAATTTATATGTTGTTGAATTTTAGAAATAGAGTGTATTTTTGTATATTAAGATAAAAATATATTATTTAATCTCTATTTCTTTTAGTACGAAAATGGTATAAAAAATTATATGTTATCCAGATTGCTATGTTGCTCAGGTTTCTTTAGGAGCTAATCCAGCTCAAACAATTAAAGCATTTAAAGAGGCTAATGAGTATAATGGTCCAGCAATTATTATTGCATATACTCCTTGTATATCTCATGGTATAAAAGGTGGTATGGAAAATAGTATTGAAATGGAAAAATTTGCAACTCAGTCTGGATATTTCCTAACATTTAGAAGAAATCCTGAAACTGGTTTTATTTTAGATAGTAAGAATGTTGACTTTGACTTATATGAAGATTTCTTAAGTCGTCAAACTAGATTTAACATGCTTAAGGTAATTAATCCTACTATGGCTCAAGAATTACTTGAAGCTAATAAAGCATATTCAATGAAATCATTTGAGTATTATAGTAGTTTGGATAAATAGTCTGCTCAATAAATAGTTTATTAAGATAATTAGTAATGGAAAAATTTTCCATTACCTTTTTTATTTATAAGGAAA
>DLOU01000041.1 GCA_002477275.1 Caryophanales bacterium UBA7476 | reverse complement strand
CCCCACTTTGGAAACACTATCCTTTGCGCTTTTTTATTTGTATTTTTTTATTTTATTGTGTTATAATGATAGTGTAATAGTAAAGTAGAAGGTAATACTGTTGCTAAAATATAATGGGAGGTATTGTGTATGGCTAATTTTAATTACAATCAATTAAATGTTGTAGGGAGAGATAAAGATAGTGTTGTTTGGTATAGAAATGTTCTTACTAAAGAATTAACTAATTTAAAAGATAAAGTTTCTCCTGAAAGTGCTGCTTTCAAGAAAGTAGTTCAAGTTGCAAACGAAGTATGGAGTGGTGATGATAAAGATTTATTTATTAAAAATCTTACTGCTAGTGCTACAGAATTTGCAGGATCAATTGATTTAGTAAAAATGAATATTGTTAGATATTTTGGTCAAGATTTAAGTGATTTTGATCAACTTCAAAAAGCAACTACTAATATTTCAAGCAAAAAATATTAATTAAATAATAATAGAGGAGGTATTGTTTTATGGCAATGAAAGGTTTAAGTTTAGATGGAGCTAATAAATTAAAAGCCGCTTTAGATGAATATGCAAAAGCATATAGTATGGGTGGTTTAGGATGGAACTCTGCTTCTGCTTACGGAAAAAATACAAAAGTAGCTAAATTATTAGATGATATAATTACTTACGTTTATTCTCAAGGACGTACAGGAAAAGCTACTATTGCTAGCTATCAAAACCAATTAAATCAAATTATCAATAAATATCAATCATTTGATAATTCTGGTGCTAATACTTTAGGTAAAGTTCTTCCTAAGAATGCTTCTAAAAAATCTTAATTATAATTAATTAAACTGAATTGAATAATTCAGTTTTTTTTTTACAAAAAAAGAGGAATGATTTATTCCTCTTTTATGATATTAATACTAACTCTGATCCATTTCTAATATTTGTATTTATTAGCAGTGTGTTAGGTAGATATCTTTCTTTAGTTAATCTATTATATAACTCGTTTTCTTTAGATAACTCTAATTCTCCGTCTGTCATTTCTGAAATAGATTGATTTAGTAAAATTATTATATTTCCTATTTTTTTATTTACTGGTAAATATACATCATATGACTTATCAATTTCCGGAACTATTATTTTTACAAATACTTTATTTTTCATATTCTACCATCCTCTTGTTTCTTTTGAACCTACGGATTTAATAACTTCGTAATTTCCATCATTAATTACATATGCAAGTCCTAAATATTCTTCTAAAGTATCATAATATTTTACTTTGTTTGTATTAAATATTTTTTGATCTGCAAAATTTTGGCCTATCCATATTCCATTATTTTTATTGCAATTAATATACCATTCTTCTTTTTCTAATTTTCTAATTGAAACAGCATTATCTGCTAATATAAAATAACTATTTGGTAAATCATATTTACCACCAAATATATTAAATAAATCTTCTATTCCTTCATCTAGCACTCTATCATATATATATCCTATTCCTGTTATTATATAAATAATCTTTTGTTTTGTTTCTTCTTCTGATGTTTTTATATTACTTATAACGCTAGTAAATTCATCATTATAACATTCTTCAATTCCACATTCTGACATATTATCAGCTAAATCAATTACTTTTAATACAACACTTGGTATGTTTGATATTATTTTTATTAAATCTAATAGGAATTGTGGTTCAGTATTTATCTGTGTACCACTTATAAAACTAATTTTATTTTTTATAAAGTTAAATCTACTTACTTCAGAATTGTCTATATTAAATCCTATTGGTACAGAATCTATATCAGTGATTTCACTAAGCATAGTTTCGGCTGTAATTTCTTTCGGAACTTTTGGTATTTGAGGTGCATTTTTCATTTTCGTTTCCGTTAATTTTACTGCTATATCCTTGATTGCATCATTAATTTTATCTTTTAAATATATATACGCGGTTTGAAACTCGAATGTTCCATTATTTAATTTGATTAAACCTCTACCAAAATATTTAGATGGAGTTAAACTCTTATTTGCATCTAATTGGTATACATATTCAAATGGATCTGATACTTGTAGCATAATCTTTGTATTATATAATTGTGCAACTGACATTCTTACTGCATTAGTAGAAACAGCTGTTGTAATAAATATTATTCCATATTTAGAAGATTCTCTTAATTGAGTTGTTAAAATATCGTCTAAATCCATATTATTTTCATAAAAGCTCTCATAATTATTTATTATTGTTACAATTAATGGAAGCTTTTCATTTGATTGTTTTGTGTATGTATTAAAGTTTCCTCCAAACTCTTTGAATAATTCTTTTCTTCTATTTATTTCTCTATTTATTTTATCAAATTGATTTCTAACTTTCTCTTTATCAGCAGATGTAACTACGTCACCAACTTGTGGAAATTTTGAAAAATTACCAAATATTTCAGCACCAAAGTCTAAGATGTAAAAATTAATTTCATCTGTAGTATGATAAATACATGAAGTGTATACTATTGTGCTTAGTAAGTTTTCTTTTCCTGATCCACTAATTCCATATATTAACACATTTCCACTATTTTCTAAGTCCATAGTTAGCTTATCTTGAAATTGATTTTCTGGATCATCATATTCTCCTATTAAAATATTATAAGTATATTTATCTGATTTATAACTATATTTATTTATTAAGTCTGAAATATAAATTATTGGATTTATACTTGGTAACCATAATGATTTTACTTTAATACTATTTCTTGTTGCTATATCATGTAATATTTTTACAATATTAGTTAATTGATCACCATAGTCAACTTGATTTTCTGCCTTTATTACATTATTAATTCTTTTAATATTATTACCATTATTATCAATAAATTCTATATCATCATCATATGATTTTATTATTCTTTCTTTTGGAATATATTTTGCTCCAGACCATGCTGATTGTCCAATTTCAAATATTTCATTTACACCAACTTGTAGGTAAAATCTTCCTGTCTCCTTTATTGATGCAGCTTCTGGTCTTTTTAACATTTCCATACTATCTTCTTGTGTTTGAACTTTTAAAGATATTTTAAATCTTGAATTTGACCAAATTTGGTCATCTACAACACCGGATGGTTTTTGAGTTGCAAGTATTAAATGTACTCCTAATGAACGTCCTATACGTGCAATAGAAACTAACTCATCCATAAATTCAGGTTGTTGATCTTTTAATTCAGCAAACTCATCTGAAATAATGAATAGATGTGATATTGGTTGTTGTACTTTTCCTTCTCTATAAAACTTTTGATATTTATAAATGTCTACTGTACTTTCTCCTAATTTATCACGAGCTTCATTAAATATTCTTTGTCTTCTTTTTAATTCACTTTTTATAGATACCAATGTTCTGTTCATTTCTGCGGTATCTAAGTTAGTTATTACACCTGCTAAATGTGGTAGTTTTATACCTGTCTCTTTATTTTCAAATGCTCCTGCTAATCCTCCACCTTTATAATCAATTAAAACAAATTGTACTTCATATGGATGATAATTTACAGCCATGGATAATATAAATGTTATTATAAATTCAGATTTTCCAGATCCTGTAGCTCCTGCTATAAGACCATGTGGTCCATGAAACTTTTCATGTAAGTCTAGTTCAAACAATTTTCCATCAGTTTGAACACCGATTGGTGTATGCAAAGATTGAGTTGGATCATTTTTCATCCATCTATTCATGATATTTAATTGTTCTATTTTTCCTACTTTATACATTTCTAAGAAGTTTAGGCTTGTTGGTAATGTATTTGCCATATTTTCACCTATTATTGGAATATTAGCAAGTATTTGAGAATATTCAGGATTATTATTATCATTTTGGAACTCAGGAGTAAATGTTTTTTGATTTTCCTCTGATAAATCTTTACTGTAGAAACCACATACATTTTCTTCTATATCAACAAAGTGATTACATCTACTTGGTAAGTTTTTCATATTGTTCTCAAACATTAATATTGAAAATCCTAAATTTTCATCTGTTTCTATTATTTTTTCTAAAAATTCATATTTTTTCGCTGTTATAAAGTTATCTGTTATTATTAAATAATAAGTATCAAAATTTTTATATTTATAGCTATCTTCTTCTTGTACTTTTGATTTTTTTTCTTCATCTGAATCTGTTGAATTATTATTATAGAAATCTGCTCTTTCTTTTCTCTTTTTCTCTAAAGTAGATGTTAATTGCTTTATTTCATCTTCAGTAGTTGCAAAATAATGTTCTGTTTTATCATTACTTGAACAGTGTGGTAAATATTTTATGTATTCCCAATCTTCTTTTTTATCTTCACTTGTTATAATAGCTATTTTTAAATCTACACCACTGTAATATGATATTAACTGTAACATTAATGAATCTATATATTGCTTTCTTTTTGGATAATTATCACTTATGATAACTGGTAAAATTTTATCTTCAATTAGAGAAGCTGTTATTGGAACGTTTTCAAGTATTAGTTTTTTATTTACTAGCTCTTCCACTTCTTTTTTTAAATTATCATCATCTAATGAGAACTCTTCTAAACTTGCTTTTATTGTTAAATTTGGCTTTATATTTCCAATTCCTAATCTAATACTTAAGAAATCTAAGTCTCTTATTTCTCTATTCCATATTTTATTATTCCTATTTACAAGATTAGTTTGAATCTCTTTTATATTATAATTATTTTCAAGAAGAATTTCTTTTTCTTTTACCATTATTTTATTTATTTCTTCTTCTTTACTATTTAAATATTCTTTATACTTTGTTTGTCTTTTCTTTTCTAATTTTTTTTCTGTTCTTTTTTGATATCTATCTAAAATAACTGGGAAAAATATACTTCCAAAAAGCATTCCTATACAAACTGTAATTTCAGTTATTGATGAAAGTAAGGTTGCTTTTCCATTAATAATACTAAATACTGCAATTACACCTGAAATACTTGATGACAGTCCCATCATTATGCTTCCACCTAATTGTAAAAATACAGGTGCTCTATTTGTTTCTTCATTTTTTGGTGGGAGTTGAATTGATATTTCTTTTTCTTTTATTGTTTCTTTTAATCTAGGGGTGTGAAAGAATATTTGATTATCATTATATAATACTGATGCTCTTTCTGTATCAGTTATTTCAGTATAACTATTACCATTTGTTGAAGTTTTTTCATATTTTTTAAATGTTGTTGATAATTTATCTTTTGGAATATTTAGTTTTATATATTCATCAAGCCATATTATTTTAAGTCCATTTATAAAAATTACGTCTCCTAAATGTAATACTTTTTTTGTTACAATATAGTTATTTATATATATTTCTTGATCTGAATTTAAAACGTTTAGTAACCAATAAGTTGATTCTTTCTTTATTTCTATACTTTCTGGAGACATATATGGATTATCATATATAATATTTGATGAGGCACCTCTACCAATTATTATTCTATCTTGATTTCTAACATCATAACTTAAATATTGAACTGGTGTATCAAAACAATAGAAGGTTAAATAATTTTCAACATCACTAAATTTTATTTGAAAAATAGAGTTATGTTCTAATATTTCACTAGTTACCGCCTGTCCATTTTTATAGAAAGATGTTTCAGGATTACTTTCAATTTTCCATTTACCATTTTCAGCTATTATATTTATATTTTCTTCTAATCCATTTTCTGTAATATAATTAATTAAGAAAGAATCTTCTATATTCTTTGGTAAAGAATACATATTTATTTTATTTTTATCTGTTAAATAAATCTTCATGGTAAAACCTCATCTTTCTATTCTATATTATATATATTATAACACTTATAATATTAAAGATAAATAATTAATATTACAAAAAAAATTAAAAAAACTATTGACAACAATAATAATATATTATAAGATGTTATTATCAAGTGATGATAAAAAGTATTGATGTAAAAATGATTTTGTATTTTTAATAAAAGGTTTTTATCATTAATTTTGATGTTATACAATATTGTACTAAGAAGGAAATCTTAGAAAAATAAATATTTTAACTTGCAAATTAATTTATTTATTTTTGAAAAACCTGGATTTTAAGATCTCATGAATCTCAGTCTAAAAAAATTTTATATTTTTATAAC
>DLOU01000022.1 GCA_002477275.1 Caryophanales bacterium UBA7476 | reverse complement strand
TTCCTTATAAATAAAAAAAGAGAAGTATTACTTCTCTTAATTAATTATTAACTCTATGCCTCAACTTTAGTTAAAGTTTTTTTATCAAGAATATTTCTAACAACAATAAATACTATTCCACAAACAAGTTCTCCAAGTCCATAATATAGCATTATATTTAAATCTAATGAGAAATTTAATTCTGATTGATTAATTGCTGCTGTAAGTATTAATTTAGAAACAACAAAGAACAAGCTTGTAAAAATACCTGAAAAAATTAAAACTATACCAACTGGTAACATCCATTTATATAATGACCAACCTAATAATCCTATAATTAGTATTAAAACTAAACAAATTATTAATAATGTAATAATGAATTTATCAGAAGTTATTTTTCCATATATCTTTAGTGCTGTTGCTGTAGATGAATTAGTATCCACTCTAATTTCTTTTAAACCATTATTTAATGTTTCTCTTAATTCTTCTCTTGATTTATCAGAAGTAATTTCTTCAATATCAATTTTTTCACCAGAAACTCTTTCAATTTCTTCTTTGTTTTCTTTTATAAAATCAAAAAAATAATCAATAGTCTCCTCACTTATCTCATCACTTTCACCACTAACATAACTTATATAATCGTCAATTAATGAATCAATCATATCATTTGTACCTTTATATTCCATTATTTCATCTAGTATTTCTTTTTTCTCATCATCTAACTCATTAGACTCTTTTATTATTGTCTGCTTAAATACTTCGCCAATAAACTCACTTTGAATTTTTTGTTTAAATGAAGTAAGAATAGTTAAACCTGATAATAAAAAAGCAAGAACAATACTAACAACAACAATTAAGAATACTCTTAAAGCCTTCACAAAATCACCTTCCTTAACTACTTAAAGTATAACAAAAAAACATATAAAAATAAACAATAATATTGACTTTACAATATCATTCATTTTATAATCAAAACAGTTTTGTCTTTTAGAGGGGAATAATATGAATACATTACAAGATTTAGAAACAGGAAAAAGATATTTATATTCAGATAGTTTTTATTCTGGGAACTATAAACATAAAATATTTTTAAAAAAATCTGTAGATGATGGATCAAACAGACCAAAGTTTTATCTTAGTGCTTTTACCTATATTAATGGAGAACTAAGACAACAAGGATATATATATTTCTATATTGATTACGAAACAAAAACAAGTAATTTTATTGGAATGAAAGTAGAAAAAGAATATAGAAATTTAAATATTGGCTCTTTACTAATATCATCTTGGATAGACTTATGTTTAAACACTGGATATGATTTTTTGGGTCTAAATAATAAACAAAGAAAACCATTTCTAATATATTTATTAAAAACATATGGATTTGAAATACATGATAAGTCTCTTTATGAAACAAGAGATGATGTAATAAGTATATGTAAGTCAATAAATAAAGATGATAAAAACAAATACTTACTTTTTAAAAATCCTGAGCATGAAAAAATTTTTATTGGAACAAATACATTTAAAAATGATAATTACATAATTGTACACAATGATAAATCAATATTATTATTAGATAAAGTTATAATTCCATTTCAAAACAGAAGAAAAAAGAAAATAGATTATACTCTATTAAATCAAACACAAGCAGAAACAAAAACAAAAAAAGTACTATTGAAACATAAAATATAAAAAAATATGAATATTAATTTATTCATATTTTTTTATAGAGTATTTCGTTCAAGTACTTTTTTCTCACCCATGTCATTCTCTTGTAATGTACTATAGATAAATATTTGATAACCTTTAAAGAAGTTTCTATTATCTATTTTTTTAATTGCTTTTATTAATTCATTTGAAGCTTCTTCCATTAAATCCATATTATCTTCATTATTATATATATCAAATAAATTTTTTTCATAAACATACATGTTTTTTAAATATACTTTTTCTCTCTTTATAATTCTAACATTTTTTTCACTCGAGATTCTATTAATATCTTCAGTTAAAGCATTTAAAAGATAATTATAATAATTTTCTTCAAAATCAGAAAATTCTCTGTGATGATAAAAACCTGTTGGAAAAGTAACTTCTTCTACAGTACTTGTAAGTGTGTATTGAAATTTATATTCAGAATCAACAAATGTATATTTTATGGAATTCTCTATATCCTTATTAGTACCTACAAGTTCAGCTTTCCCATAATTTGATTCTACATATTTTAAAGCCTCATCTTCATTTAATAGTTTAACATATTTTGGATCTTTACTACATCCAGAAAACAAAAGTACAAACATAAATAATATAACAACTAAAACTTTTTTATTCTTCATATTTATCTCCTATAATAATATATTAACACAAAAAAAGAAAACCTAAAAGGCTTTCTATTTTTTTATTGTTTTAGCTATTTCATAATTCTTATATTCATTAACATCCGTTACTTCTTCAATAACATTTAAAAATTCTGGAAAAGATATTTTTTGCTTTTCATTAGTAAGTTCTATCTCACAAATAGCTTGATCCTTCCAAAATGGGTAAATATCTATTTCAAAATACTGACTATTATAAGAAAGTAAATATCTATCTTTTATAATTTGACCACAAGTTGGATCTGCATTAAGTAATTCATTTATATACTGTTCAGCGGTAAGTCTTGTTTCTATTTCAATACGCTTCATTGGTGAAACACTTACTTTCCTAGTCTTAGAATAAGTATAACATCCATCGCTTCCGCTTTGTCTAATCCTAATTTCCTCGTCATCTGATGATTTTAAATAGGTTTGAACAATTTGAACTTTTTCACAATTTGGAAGTGATTCCAAATATTTTAAATCGGGCATTTCAATTAAAAATTTTCTTTCTATTTCATAAGGATCAGGCTCACCTAAAACACACGAAATTTCACGCATAAGTCTCTTCATTTTCTCTTCAAAATCTGTTGAATTATCTATTATTCTAAAATGTGGATGTCCAGTCCATGCTGATATAAGACAATCATCAAGTCTAGATGCTTCCTCTATTGTTTCTGTTCGTGCTGAATTATCTAAATTATAAAACTCTTTTGCCCCTTTAGCAGCAGTAACTAAATGAAATACTGAATCATAATTATCTCTTGCTTTTACTTCATTTAATCCTTTTGTTTTTAGTAAATAATTAAAGTCCTTTTTTGACATATAGGCTTTATTATCAAGAAGTCCTCTATCACATACAATTAGTATTTTTTCAAATGGAAATTTTGTTGCTGCTTCTTCAAATAATTTTTCTTTTTCAAGTTGCATATCCATTAATACACTTTGAAACGATATACTATTCTCCATTTCCCATGGAGTAATTCCTGAAGTAATTAACTCAGTAGCAGCTTCTGGAACAAATAAAACTTTATATCCATATTTTTGAAAATTATTTTGTATCCAGTTCATTGCTGTTGTCTTTCCAGCACATGGTCCTCCAGTTAAAACAATTTTAACTATTTTCTTTTCTTTTTTCTCATCATCAAGTTCTATCAAATCATCTAGAGAAATATCAAATATATTAGATAATTTCTTTAAGTTTGATAGTGAAGGTTTTGAAGAACCATTTTCCCATTTAGAAACTGATTTATCAGATATATCTAAAAGTAAAGCTAATNNTTTTCCCATCTACTTATTGATTTAGCAGTTACTCCCATTATCTCAGCTAAATCTTCTTGTGTTAAATTTTTTTCTTTTCTAAGTTCATATAACTTATTACCCAATTTAAAATCTTTCATACACTACCTCCTACACCATTATAGTACATCACAAAAATTTATATTTCAATAATAATTAGGTAACGTAATGGTAGAGTTTTTTAACCTACTTCATAAAGGAAAGTACTGAAAACCCAAATATCTCTTCCATTTAAATTTAGTTTTGCTGAATTAGTAGGAATATCGATTTCTTTTACTTCATAAATATTTTTATTAATAACATAACTTGAACCACCATAAACTATATCATCTTGTGAAACACTTGAACCATATTTATCTACTTCAGTAAAATCATCTAAAGGTATCCAGTGATAATCTTTTGCTTTTTCATTATAATAATTTGAATATGATACACCTGTAAGTAAAGTATTACCAAACAAATTAGTACCTCTTTTTATAATATCAACTTTAAATATTCCATCAAATTTCACTTTACTTCCAACATAAATTATTTGATCAACTGCATTACTTCCAGGAAGTTCAATTAAAGGAGCCTCACTTGTTGTTATAAAATCTCCTCCAAGTCCTTGAATAATATTAGTATAATCAACAAAATAGCAATCATAAGGATTATACTCATTATTAAACATATAATTTCCATATTGATTCTTATACCAAGAAGAGTCATTTGATTGACTAATTTCAATATGACAATGTACACCAGTAGCATTTCCCTTATCACCCATGCTACCTAAAAAATCACCTTGATCTACTATTTTGCCAACATAAGAAACCATATCATTATCATGAGCTATCATATAAGTTGCGTAATCTATTCTCCCATTTGCAAATCTTACTTTTTCTAAAGATTGCCACATAGACTGACCAGATTCAGGATATACTTTTAAACATTTAGATGAGCAAGGTGCATAATAAGGATATCTAATTCCAGAAACCCTTCCCCTAACATCATTAGCAAGTATTCCTCTATGAGAAACAGTACCATTTGCTCCTTGTGTTATATACATATCTGTAAATGGACATAAAAAATCTTCATATCCACCCCTTACACTTTTTTGACCTTTATACATTTTTTCTCTCCTTTCAATATATTTTATGAAATAAAGAGAAAATGACTTATTATTAATAACTAAAAAATAGTCCATAAAGGACTATTTTATCAAACCATCTATATCAATAATAGAATTAGATCCACTAACTTTAGGAAGTTCACCATTCCATTTTTCAATAAATTTTTCTTTTATAATATTATCAGTTAAAGTTTGTTGTTTTAGCTCATTAGCTTTCTTTTCTGCTTCTGCTTTAACAACTTTCTTTTCTGCTTCTATTTTTTCTTTTTCAAGTTCTTGTTTAGCAGTCAATACTTTTTGTTCAGCTATTTGTTTTTCCTCAATAGCTTTATTAAATTCAGTACTAAAACTAAAATTAGTTATATTAAAGTTATCAACCACAATACCATATTTTTTAACTTTATTTTCAAGTTCTTTCATACAACCATTACTAACTTCACTTCTATGAGTAATTAATTCCTCAGCAGTATACTTACTAGTAACAGCTTTAATACTTTCTTGAATAGCTGGTTGTAAAACTACTTCTTCATATTTAGTACCAACATTTTTATAAAGATCAGTTGCTTTTTTAGCATCTATTCTATAGTTAACTGCAAGCATCATATTAACATCTTGTAAATCTTTACTTGCACTAGAAGTTTCAACTTCAACTTTTTGAACTTGTACATTCATCTTAACAATCTTTTCAACAAAAGGTGCTTTAAAGTTAACTCCATCATGTAATTTAGAATTAACAACTTTACCAAATCTAACTTTAATTCCTACTTGTCCACTCTTTATTGTCCTAAAACTACTTAAAAATAGTATAAAAACAAGAAGACAAATACCTACTATAGTTACTATTTTTTTCTTTTCTTTTTCATTTAACACTTTTACTTCTTTTACTTTCATTTTTCCTCTCCTATTATTTAAAGTTTACTCCCTTTAAATAATTGATGTAATTATACCACAAAATTAAAAAAAAGTATAGATATAATCCATACAATTATTGATAATTATTTTTCTTTTCAAGTATCTTATTATAATAAGATTTATTCATATTAGATGGTTCATAATCTAAACAAGAAAAAACTTTATAAAGATTAGATATTTTATTATCATTAGATAATACTTTTAAATTAGTAAGTATTTCTTTTATAAGAATTAACTGAACAGAAGATAGTTCTCTATTATCAAGAAGAAAATCTATAATTCCATATGTTTCATTTATATATTTTTTTCTAAAATTTACATTATCTGTATTAACTAAATCACAAACATTATCAAGTCTATCACATAATTTAACAGTTAAAGCATCTTCACTCATATTCTTCATTTTTAAAGAAAGATATTTTTCTTTACCAAGAGTTTTTTGAACAATTTTATCACTTGTAAGTTCTTTAACCATTCTATAAACTTTATCCCCAAATTTTGTTACAATTTCATCTTTAGTAGCATTAGTATCTTCCAAAGTATCATGAAGTAAAGAACTAATTAAAACTGTTTCTAAATCATCACCATCATAATATTTTAATACATTTAAACTAACACTTAAAGGATGTTTTATATAAGGAGTATTATCTTTTCTAGTTTGTCCTTTATGTTTTATAGTAGCAAACAAAATAGCTTCATCTAAAGTTTCTTCAAAAGACTTATTATTACCCATAGAACCACCTCTCAAGTACTATTTTATAACAAAATACTAAATAGTCAAAATATAAATATATTATCAGAATAATAACTATAGGTTATAATAAAGGAATATAAAAAAAGATAATTAATAATCAAAAGAATTAAACTTCTTCTTGAATAACATATGAAGTACTGCTCTCAGATTTATTTTCTTTAAATGGACCAATCTTTTGAGTAAAACATATTATAAAAACAATAACATCAATAATAAATAGTGTTATAAAACCAATTAATAATCCTTTAAGTATTTTTTTAATAGTTCTAGTTTGTTTTTCAGTAATTTTAACTTTTGACAAAACAACATTTTGCAAATCATTATCAATCAAATCATCAACACTAACATTTAAAGCCTTTGATAAAAGTTTTAACTGTTCTGGATTAGGAGTAGTTTCTTCCAACTCCCAATTAGATATTGTTTGTCTTGTAACATCTACTTTTTCTCCTAAACTCTCTTGTGAAAGTCCATTCTTCTTTCTTAAATTTAAAATATTTTGACCTAAAGCCATAATCATCCCTTCTTTCACTTACAATAATACATAATTAATACTTAACAAGTCTACCAAAGTACTTTGGAAATTTGTCAAAAAAATTTAACATTTATCTAAATACTATTCTTTTAACTATAAAATAAATAAAAATAATGACTTCAACTTTATTATCCAACCAGTGGTTAGAATTTATGTATCTATATAAATATCAGACAAACTATTTTGAAGTTAACTCAATCACTCTTTCTAATATTTCTCCATATTTTCCTATAGTTGTTTCACCTTCATTAACTAAGAAATCATCAAAAATAAGTGTTTCTTTATTAGATTTATTTTTACTACCTACTCTAACTATTTTTTTACAATTAACTTTTTCTACTTTTTTATTTAAAAGTTTTAAAGCATCTTTTGCATTAACTTTAACTAATCCATTCAATTCTTCATCATCAAAATCAAAATCAGAGTTTTTACCATTAAATTCACAAACATATACATTAGAAAAAGCTCTATCTCTAAAAACTGTACCATCTTTCTTTAGTTTATCCAAAATGAACTTTATAACATTTACGAGTACTGCTTCATTATAATTTACATCAATACCAATTTCTTCTTTAACTTCTCTTCCAAAACCTTCTTTAATTGTTTCTCCAGCTTTAACATGACCAGAAGCAGTTGTATAAAGTTTATTTTCATCTTTTCTAATTTGAAAATATATATTTCCATTTTTATCATAAAGCCAACAATGCACAGTATTATGCCATAAAGCATCGCGATGTACTATATTTCTATCTTCTTTTCCTAAATAATTACCATTCTCATCATATATATCTAAATATTCCATATAATTCACCAAAACAATTATATCATAAAACAAAAAAAGTGAGGTACCTTTTGGTACCTCTTCAGGGGGCCACAATCTATTGCACATAAATTTAATTATTAAGAGTTAATTCCTTATATTTTAAGCAATTATAAATCATATTTAATTAATAACTATTAAAATTAATTAATCAATTTTACGGTTTGAGTACCTAAATGGGTACCTAAAAATGATAATACTACTATTAATTCTTCCTTAAAAGAAAGGAAAGAAATTATATGGAAATAAGTTATAAAAAATGTGGTGATTATTCATTACCAAATCTATCTCTTGATGATAGAAAATATGAAAATTTAAACAAATATGGATTAATGAGATTAAACTATCTGAAAAAGAATAAGAAAGGATTATATCAAAGTCTGTTAATGCAAGATAAGTTATATGACCATCTTCTTTCAGTCAGTAAAGAAAGTGAAGATAAAGTTAATTTACTAATTAATAAGTTAATAGAATTAGATGGCACTATTGATGAAAAATTAAAAGCTGAAAATGAGATGTTATGGGTGCAAAAAATGAATAAGTGTAAAAGTATTGCTGAAGAAATTGTTATAAAAGAAAACA
The DNA here is from genome assembly GCA_002477275.1 of Caryophanales bacterium UBA7476. Lineage (GTDB taxonomy): Bacteria > Bacillota_I > Bacilli_A > RF39 > UBA660 > CAG-417. Next base: position 27,327 of record DLOU01000022.1, on the reverse strand, counting down.
TTTACGAGGATAAGATATGATTAAAGGTAAAGAAGATATAACTGACAAAGAATTTGAAGAAATATTACTACCCTTTTATGATAATTATTCAGAATATTTAATTAACTTTGTTATACCTGATGCAATAGCATTTTATCTAGCAAATGGTCATAGTAGAAATTGTTTATCAAACTGCCCACTTGTTAATCATATCAACTCAGCAATAGATGTTTTTAATGTAAGATGTGATATTGATATATTAATACCTATAATTGAGAAAATTTTAAAGATTAAATATAATCTAAAAATAGCAAATATTAATCCATTAGAATTAACAATTTTTATGTAAAAGAAAGCACTGCCTACTAATCTAGATAGTGCTTTAAATTTATATTTGGGAGTAATACTTTTGTCTAGCAAGCACTGAATTTGTACTCCCACCAAATTCTATTATGGGGAATCCCATACCCTAAAAAGATAGAAGTGATGATAAAAAGTCCTAGTATTATCTTTTATCACATATTAATCTATATATTTCCAAATCCTTTTATATTGTTCCAATTGTTCGCTTTTCTTTATTTGTGCTACCGGATGATATAAAGGGATTATAACGAAATTTTTAATAGAAATTTCTGGATAAATACTAATTGTATCTTTTAAATTCTTTTCAATTTTAAAATTATATATTTGAGATAAAGATAACAATGGATAATATCCTAATGTCAAAATAACATCTGGATGTACAATATCAATTTGATTCATTAAATATTCACTACAATTATTAGTTGATTTCTTTAAATTAATATTATCTCCTCTATAGTTATTACCTTTTCTAGCACACATAATAGCATTTGTAATAAATAGGTCATCTAGACTATAATTGTTATTTGATGATTCTTTTATATAGTAATCTAATAACTTCTTAGTATTACTTTTTTCTTGTTCAATTAAGCATTTCCAATTATTACCATTTGAATCTTCACTATATAATTCATATAATCTTTTCATATCATTGTAAGGTCCCCAATCTTGACCTATCACCATAATTTTTGAATCTAGTCTATTAAACCAATCTGTCCAGATTGATGGAATATTTCTGCAAAAATCTTGATCTTTATAAATATTAATTAATGAACAATCTTTTTCATTACTGCTTTTAATATTTAAACATCTCGTACACTTTCCCATAGTAGATAATAACTCATTAAATTTTTCATTTTTCATTGTTTTTACCACACTATATTAAATTTCTAAAACCATTTCTGCTCCATAACCATAAGGGTGTATGAATATCAATTGATTTATATTTTGTACCTTTAAATAATTCATTCCATCTATCAATCACTATTAATTGAACATCACTTCTATCTAATTCATCATCTGTTATTAATCCTAATCTATGAGTAGCTTTAACAACATGAGTGTCGGGTGCAACAGTTAAATTCTCAATATTTTTGTATTTTCTATTTGTATATTGATAAATAACGTATAACCAATAATTACAAATTTTAGTGCCAGATAAATATGGAAACTTTTTCTTTTTTTCTACTTGAATGAAATTTCTTATTTTATCAACATCATTATCTAATTCATCAAATAATTTTCTTATATCTCCATCATACAATTCAACAAACGTTTTGCATAATTGCAACCATATTTCAGTTTGCTTCTGTTTTTGCAAAGCAACTTTATATTTGGTAAGTGCATATTGTACTTCTTCAAAACTCTTATTTAAACAAATTTTAGGATCAAATACGAATCTAGTTTCTTCATCTTCATAAGTTTTATTCGCACTTTCCCATAAAGTATAAGAATTTCGTTGATAATTCAATGCCATTGGTAAAGTAAAATATAAATAATTATTCAAACTATCTTTTTCAAAACCAGGATTGGCATCTTCTGGCATTACTTCACCACCGAGCAATCCATTTTTGTACATAATCATAAGTTTTTCTACATTATTAAGTATTTTTTCTTTTTCCATCATCGTACTCCTTATAAATTCAACAGACTTTGTCTATCATTTTTAATATTTTTTAGCATATTTCAGCAATTATTTATATATACTATTAAAGACATAGTTATTGACAAATACAAAATTATTTGCTATATTAATTATGTCAAAAGCAATCAATTTGCTTGGGGTTCGTGGTATCGCGGACGGTAAGAACTGGTTTATCCAGTTCTTATTTTTTGTCTGGAGGGAATATTTTTATTCCCTTATTTTTATAATTAGGATATCCAACTATTTTATCTTCAAATATTAGAAATGCCTTATCTTTGGTATTTCTTTTAATATATTTATGAATTGGATATGAATATAAATCCGTTATTTCTAATCCTACATAAGTAGAACTATATTCCTCATTCCATTTAGGATTAAAATATACTCCATTTATTTTTGATTTAAGTTCTTTTGAACTTATTTTTTTAGTTCCAGTATGATTAATAACTTTACTAATATGTTCTAGTAATTCTTTATCTTCATCTTTACCTCTTGCTTCAAGCATTATAATACCTTTTTTATTGTTTTCAGTATCGTAAATATATCTTTCTAATAAGAAATCGAAAGCAACATTGTAAACATTGTGAGTATAACCTTTCTTTAAGTATTCATAAAGATTAACACTTATTGAAATAATCTTACATCTAATGTCCTTCATGGTATCTGATAAATCAACCATAAATTCGTTATAATTAATAACATTATCATTAAAACAACTATCATGTTTTCTTATGTCTCTTGAGTGAAAGCATACCGCTTTATCTCTTTTAGATTTAGTATCATAGAATATACCATTGTTCCAATATTTATTTTTAAGTGTTTTTATCATCTTTTTAGAATTCATATATTCTTCTCTAGTAAAAATACAACCTGTAATAGTAAAGTATTTATCATCTTCAGATAATTCTTTTTCATTTGATATTTGTTTTAATACATAAGTTAAATTACTGCTACTACCATTTTCATCAATACACATAATATAATCAATATCTTTTCTCATTGATAAAATTTTAGTAGGTTTATCATACCATTTAGACATCTAATTCACCTCCCAATGTATCCGCTAATTCATTAATAAAACTAATATTATCTATTTTTGGTATATGTATGAATATCATTTTAGTTTTTAAATTATTCTCTTTTATATACTTAAGACCATTATAATAAATGTTATTACACAAATAATTCCCAGCATCATTTGAGATAATTACATTATATTTATCTTCCAGTCTGTTTTTCAAATAATTATAATCATAATTTGTTTTATAAAAAGCATTATTTTTTCCTGTAGTTTCTATTTTTATAGTGTCTCTATCAAGTAGTGCTTGTCCGAATGATACTATTAAATCATAATTATTATTTTTAATTTTACTGTTTAATTGTTTAACACTTGTAGTAAAACTATTTCTTAAATATAATTTGTTACAATTATCTGTTTTAATATAATCAAGCAGTATTTTAGATGAATTGGTTTTACCATTAAAGGCTGTATACAAAATATTCATGATAATTATCTCCATTTATTATTAGGGTTTGGCACTCCAACTAGAATTGCGGGAGTAAACTCCCTGTGCTGGCTAAGACTACTTTTTATATATTAAATGACATGAATGACATTAACAAGAGACACATATCTATGATGTATTTCATCCGTCATTCTGTAATTACTGACTGAAAAAAATATTATTTTCAATTAGTTTTTTTATTTAATATTTCTATTTGGCTTTCAATTCAATCACTTATTTTTTTAATTTTTCCATTATCTCACTTCCTTACTACTAAAAAGCGCCAATACAAAAACTTATAAAATATAAGCCTGTACTAGCACTCTCTTTTATAAACTATATTATACACCTGATTTATGTTTTTTTTATTAAATTTTGATCAAATTTTAATACTTATGACACAATGACACACTGTTTGCGAGTACCCTACACTCATTTATAGTGTCATAGTGTCATTTTTCTTTACTTCTTTTTTAATGTTGGTCCTTTTTCTGATTTAATACGATAAATAAAATTTACTAAATCAACAAATTCTTTATAAGTTTGAATACTATAATCAGTTGTCTCATTAATTTTTTTTCTATCTAAATCTGCATATTTATCATAAATATTTACAACTTCAATACCTGCATTCTTACTTGCTAATACTCCTGTATAAGAATCTTCAAATATTAAACATTCACTTGGAGATGCATTATAGTATTGCATTATTTTATTATATATTTCCGGATTTGGTTTCTTATTTTTTACATCTTCTTTTCTAGTAATTAAATCAAAAACTTCTGTTATATTCATTTGTTCTGACATTCTTTTATTCTTTTTAGAATAAATATCTAGTTGAACTTGTGTTGTCATTGTTGCTAATACTAAAGTAAATCCTAAATCTTTCAACATTAATATTAGTTTAACAACATCAGGTTTAAAATCCATCTCATTTTCTAAAACTTCACCTGATTTATCCCATCTAATCTTAAGTAATGTCTGTGCATCACTAATACTGAAGTTATACTTTTTTATTAGATATTCGCAATATGCTAAATAAATATCACTATCTTGATTACTATGAAGAAAAGAATCTCTTTCAGTTTGTATATCATCTAAATCTATAGATATTCCTCCAAATTCTTCAATCAATTTTTGATCTGTTCTATTCCAAACTCCAATAGAATCAATTAGTGTCCCATCCATATCGAAAATAATGTACTTTTTATCTTTTAATTTAAGTTCATTTAATTGTCTTATTGGTGTTCACCTCCTATAATCTAATTTGCTTTATTATCACTAGAATTAATTATTTCTTATGTGATTTTTCATTATCGTAGTAACTATTTATTTCACAATAAACACTTTCTATTTTCTTTAATTCATCAAATTGTTCTTGAGGTGCCTTTCTATTCATCATACATTGTTTAATATTATCCATTCTTTTTTCATAGGTAGTACATGCATGCTCATTACTTTGTTTTCTCAATTCTTGTAATACCTCTAAGTAATCATTTCCAACTGGTATAACCTTAAATCGATTATCAAATGGCACAACATAATTTACTTTTACACCTAAAGATATGCATTCTGATATGAAACCAGGTAATAAAGTATAACATTTATTATGTGATTCAATATTTGATAATTTGGCATTTTCACTTTTTAATATTTCTTTTTCATATCTTTCTCTTGTAGAAAGTAGACTTGCTAAATCTCCTGCTATCACAACATTTAAAACAATATCATATTCATTAGGAATTGTTTTTATTAACTCCAATAAACTACTATCAATTGGAGCTTTTTCTCTTAAAACCGAATATCCATTTTGTATTGCATAGGAGAAAAGTTCATCTCCCCATAAATGCGCATCATAATTTGTTAGTTTTGCATAACTTGTTGGATATTTATCCAATATTTCATCAGAATACTTACTCAAATGCCTATAATCATCAGAGTTTATAATTACATACTGCGATAAATCTTGATTGTTTATATAAGTTGTTTTTCCGCAACCAGGTTGTCCTACAACAAACATAATAGATGGATTGTTTTCAGCAGCTCTATTTGAAAACAATTTCTTCTTTAAACATTCTAAAATTAAACCATGTTCTTCTTCAGATAGTTTATATTTTTGAATTAATTCTTGTAATAATTGATTGTTCACTTTTATGACCTCCAGTCCTTATTGTTATTATTAATTATTCATTTTATTTTAATATTCTAACTGTTTAAGAAGTATATGTCTTTTTATATTTTCATCTTTTTGATACCAAGTTTTTATTTCATAACCCAAGTCTTGTAAATTATTTAAACTGAAATTATTTCCAAAAGTAACTTCTGCAACTATATTTGCAATATCTTTTTCTTTTGCCTTACTTTCTAAATAATTAACAAGTATTTTTTGAAGGCCATTGCCTCTATATTCAGGTAAAACTATAACTCCATCAATGTCAGCACATTTTCCATCAATATCAGGGATAAAACTTTTAATTTGTTCCATTCGTGTTGATACTGATAAAAATATCCATGCAATCATTTTATTATTATAAAATGCACCATATATTTCACCGTCTTTATCAGGATTATTTACAATTCTTAAATACCATTCTTCAGTAAAAGGTAAAAAATACCCTTTTTCTTCTTTTTTAAAGTTATTAATTACTATTTCTTGAATATTATAAATATCTTTAACATCGTTACTATTACAAGTTCTAATTTCAAGATTATTTAAATTTATTTTAGGCATTATTTGTCCTCCATTTTATTTAGTTTTATGTCTAGAGTTACATAAGTCTATTGCTCTTTTTAAACCATTTTCTTTAGCAATATTTAAATAATAATCTGCTAATTCATAATTAACTTCAGTACCATGTCCATTATAGTAAAAATTAGCACCTAAATCATAAATTGCAGCAATATGACCATTATCTGCACATTCTTTAATAATCTGAAATGCTTTATTATAATCTCTTTCAATATTTCCTAGTCCAAAGTAGTAATAAGCACCTAACACGAATTTACCATAAATTTTTTCTATGTGAGATACATTAGGATTATTTATTAATTCAATTATTTTAGGATAAGCCTTATTTAAAAGTTCCTTTGCTTTATTTTTATCTATTTCTAATAATTCTCCTAATCCTAGTTCATAGGAAATTCCTAAAGAATAAGTGCATAATGGATAATCAATATTAAAACCTTTTAAATAATATTCTAATGCCTTATTGTAATCCTGTGTAGCACCGTTTTCTTCTAAATCATAACTTCTCCCTAATATATAATATGAAAAACCTGTTTCTTGTTTTTTAAGATCATCTAAATTAAATTTGATAACATTCATCATCTCATCTCCTTTAGTTTTTCTTTGGCAATTTACTATAATCGTATTTATGTTCTGCAAATTCTAATTCATCAAAGGCGTATTGTATATCTTCAATTGCTTTATCTATTGTATATAAGCTATCTTTATTATCTTTCATTATTTGTAAGTGTTCTATTGTATAGAATAGTTTTTGTCTTGCATCACTTACTTTTTTTCTTTTTTCAGTATCGAAATCTAATAAATTTCTTTGAGATTCTTCATGTTTTGACATTTTAAAAATGTACTCTTCGTTAACTAAATAAGTAATACTATCTAACCCTTATCTTAAAACAACAATATTTTTTAATTTAAATCCTGTTCTTCTAATCTCTTATACTCCATTTTATAACACCTTATATTTGTTAATAATTTAAAGATTAAAATTTTCATAAAACAATCTATTTATTAATTTGATTATAACATTTTCTTTATTGTTTTTCCATATTTTAGTAACGTAATACTAACTTTGAATTAGGTATTACATATACTAAAATAAACTAAAAAAGCAGATACATTGAATTAGTATCTGGCTTGGTATCTAGAAAAAATAAAAAACCTCAGAAACCCTTATAAAAAAAGTGATAGGCCTCTCGGCCTATCTTCAGGGGGTTCGGTTGAATATACTCTCACTTAATATTATTGTGAGAGATATCAGCATAATATCTCTACTATGCAATTTAATGATATCTAAAAAAAAAGAAAAAGTCAATTAATTTAAATCAACTTTTTTCAAACATTTTTTTCTTTACACTTTTAATAATTTACATTCATAGATTTTATAAAGCTTTCCTTAAGTTCGTCTTTACACTCTTCATCAAGTAAATATTCTTCACTATCTTCTTTAGCTTTAATAAGTAAATCATAATCATCTTTTAATGAAGCAATCTTAAATGACATATCTCCACTTTGCTTAGTTCCAAATAAATCTCCATGTCCACGAAGTTTAAAATCTTCTTCACTTATTTTAAATCCATCAGACTCTTTTTCCATAACATGAAGTCTTTTTGCATCGTTATCACTTATTAAAATACATTTAGATTCATCTTTTCCTCTTCCTACTCTTCCTCTTAACTGATGAAGTGTTGAAAGACCAAATCTATCAGCATCAAATATAACCATAGTAGTAGCATTAGGAACATCTACTCCAACTTCAATAACAGTAGTTGAAATAAGTATTTGAATTTCATTTTGTTGAAATTCTTGCATAATTAATTCTTTAGCCTTACTAGCCATTTTTCCATGAACTATATCTATTTTAAAATAATCCCCAAATGCAAGTTTCATCTTATCTCTTAAATCAAGTACAGTAGCTAGTTCTCCACTTGATTCACTATCTTCAATAAGAGGCGCTATTACATAAACTTGATGATGAGCTTTTAATTCATCAAGCATCATTTGAAGTACATCTTTAATTTCTGAATTCTTCTTTAAATATGTAACAACTGGTTTTCTACCAACTGGTTTTTGTTTAATAATAGAAGTATCCATATCTCCATAAATAGTTAAAGCATAAGTTCTTGGGATAGGAGTTGCACTCATATAAAGAATATCAGGCATTAATCCTTTATTCTTTAAATTACCTCTTTGATTAACACCAAATCTATGTTGTTCATCAGTAATAACAAGTCCTAAATTATGATAGTTAACTTCTTCTTGAATTAATGAATGAGTACCAATAATAATACTTATTTCACCACTTTCAAGTTTCTTATATATTTCATTCTTTTCTTTTTTTAAAGTTGAACCTGTTAAAAGAGCTATCTCTATATCAGTATTTTTTAATACTTCTTTTAAATTATTATAATGTTGAGTTGCAAGTATTTCAGTAGGAGCCATCAAAGCAGATTGGTAACCACATAAACTATTAATATACATAGCTATAAAACTAACTATTGTTTTACCACTACCAACATCTCCTTGAAGAAGTCTATTCATTCTATTATTCGATTCTAAATCTTTGATAATATCATTTACTGCTTTATTCTGATCATCTGTTAAACTAAATGGAAGACCTTTAATAAACTTATCAACTTTTTCTCTATCTACTTCTCTTTTTATACCTGTATTTTTCTTTTTATTTTCATGCTTTAAATAGTTAATCTTAAACATAAATTGAAATAATTCTTCATACTTAAGTCTATTTTTTGCCTCTTGTAACTTATTATCATCAGGTGGATTATGAACTATATTAAGAGCTGTTTTCTTATTAACAAAGTTATACTTCTCAATATATTTTTCTGGAATATAATCAGGTATCTTCTTTCCAAACATTAATAGAGCCATATTAATATAAGTACTTAGATTTTTAACAGTAAGTCCACTAGTACTATGATAAACAGCCTCTATTTTAACTTTATTAGAAAGAGGTGCAAGCTTAATTTCAGAAGCAGTAATAACATTCTTCTTTTTATCAAATTTACCAATTACAGTAATACCAATACCTACTTCTAAATCTTTTTTCATAAAAGCTCTATTAAAAATAGAAACCCCAACTACTCCACTTTGAGTAACCAGTCTAAAATTCATTTTATTAAGTCCAGCTTTAAATCTCATTAAAATAGGAACACTTTCTATTTTCCCATCAATTACAATATGACCACCATCTTCTACTTCACTTAAATTATCACGAACAAGATAATCATATCTAAATGGATAATGTGTAACTAGATCTTCAACTGTATTTATATTTATTTTATTAAGTAAGGATAGTGATTTAGGACCAATTCCTTTTACTTCCTTTAATTCACACATACTACCACTTCCTCGTCCACGTTATTATATCACGTTAACTCTCAAAAATCAATTTAAATTATTTGTAAATAACATAAAAAAATAAAGAAATCTAGTTAAATATAAAACTAATATATGTTATACTTATTTAGAAAGTGAGGTATACATGAAAAATAAAAAATTAATTATTAACATACTAAAAATGGTATTAGTATTTACACTATTTATTTTTAATTCACTTATAAGACTACTAATATGTAAAATATTTGGTTTAAATGTTAAAACATTAAGTGATAGCACTGATTTTATTATAAGATTAGCTGTATATGTAATACTAATTGTAATTTTTGCATTAATATATAAAAAAGATATTAAACCTGAATGGAAGAACTTTACTAAAAAATTAGGTAAAAACTTTGATACAGCATTTAAATACTATGGTATTGGGCTTGCAGCAATGGTAGTATTTAATCTATTCATTAATTTTGTATTAAAACTAGGACAATCTCAAAATGAAAGTGCTGTTCAAGACATGATTAAATCTACACCTATACTTATGATATTATTTGCTGGAATTCTTGCTCCTATTATTGAAGAAATAGTATTTAGGAAATCATTAAAAAATGTATTCAAAAATAAATGGATGTTTGTAATTATCTCAGGATTTATATTTGGTTTATTACATGTAACTGGTTTTAGTATAAAAACACCTCTAGAATACTTATATATACTTCCTTATGGTTCTCTAGGAGCTATGTTTGCATATATGGATTATGAAATAGATTCAACATTTCCTTCTATATCAATGCATATGATGCATAATACCGTATTAGTACTAGTAGCAGTATTACCAACAATATTACATTAAAAAAATACTTAAAAAGTATTTTTTTTTGCAAAAAAAAGAAGTATTATTCATCAATACCTCTTTCTACAATACTATCAAATATAGCAAGTACAACAGCTAAAACACCTTGTAATAATACTACTAAAAAATATTCAAGCCAAAATGTTCCTGACACAGTCATTTTATAATTAAATAACATATATATCATATTATATACTAAACAGCTAAACACATAATTAGAAATAACAATTAGTATAGGAAGTCTAGAATAAACTAAGAAATAATTATAAATAGATAAACAAATAGACTGAGTAGTAAAATATGCTAAAGTAATAACACCAATACTATATATATTGAAATTACTAGTAACAAAGAAGTTACAAAAAGCTCCATAAAAGAATAATACTATCGTAGAAATAATAACTGCTCTAAGTCCATATTTATATCCAAGTTCTTTCACTGTAACACATGATAAGAAAAACACTAGTGGAAATAATAAATTCATTATACTTACATCAACACCATATAAATTAAGATTTATATTATGAGTTGAATACAAGAAAATAACCATCGCAGAAAGTAAGAAACTATATGCAACAGATAATTGTCTAATTGTAATTTTTTGTTCTTCTTTTATTTTTTCTATACTTTTTCTCGCCACACAAATCAACCTCTATTCTGATAAAATTATAACATATAATTTTAAAATTAAAAACAATATTTTATAATATTATTTTTCGTGTTAAAATACTATTAAGGTGATAATATGACACGTGAAGAACTTAATAAAGATATTCAAGATGAAATTGAAAACGAAGAAATAAAAGAAAAAAGAAAAAAATTAGTAAAAAAAGTAATTAAAATAATAGTTATACTCTTTATTATAAGTGTAATATTTATAGTATATACAAAAATAATATCTACTAGTGGATTAAAAGTTAAAGAAGAAAGAATTGAAATAAAAAACATTCCTGATAGTTTTAATGGAGTAAAAATCATACAGTTTTCTGACTTACAATATGGCTCAACTATATTTGAAGATGAACTAAAAAGTCTAGTCAAGAAAATAAATAAAAGAAATCCAGATATTGTAATATTTACGGGAGATTTAATTGATCAAGATTATCAAGCAAAACATGAAGAGAATGAAAATATAATAAAAGAATTAAATAAAATCAATGCTAATATTGGTAAATATGCAGTAAGTGGTGATGAAGATAAGGATAATTTTAATACTATTTTAACTCAAGCAGGTTTTACTGTTTTAGATGATTCATATGATTTAATTTATAACAAAGAAAATAATCCTATTTTAATAACAGGATTAAAAAGTAAAACAAAAGATATTAATAAAGCCTTCTCATATTATAAAGATGAAAAATCAAATAAAGATATTTACAGCATATTAATAATGCACGAACCAGATACAATAGATAAAGTATTAAATAATTATAAAGTAGATTTAGCTCTTACTGGTGGAAATCTAAATGGAGAAATTTACATTCCTAAAGTAGGAGGACTACTTACAAGAAAAGATGCTAAAAAATATACAAAGAGTTATTATAAGATTAATGATACAAGATTATATGTATCAAGTGGTGTTGGAACAGATAAACTAGGAATAAGATTAGGTACAATGCCAAGTATTAATTTTCTAAGACTCGCTAAAACTAATTAAATAATTTTGAAAAGAAGCTCTTCTTCTTTTCTTTTTTTGTATTAACAAAAACATCTATATTTCCAATTATATCTTTATCTAAATAAATAACAACTTCCCCTACTTTATCATTATTTTTATAATTAGAAGTTTTTTGTATTCTTAAAATAGTTTTAATTTTATCCTTTTCCTTTTGAGTTAAAGGATATTTAAATGATTCTTTAATATATAAATTATCCTTAAAAATGAAATCATCAACAGAAAAACTTTCTTTATCTAAAATAGAATAACTTTGATATTTACTATAGATATATTCATATAAATCTTTATGATTTTGATAATGATTAGGATCTTTTAAAGAAACAGCAGTAAGTCTTAATCCATTTTTTTCACTAGTAGAAACAAGTGTTTTTCCTGCACTAGGAGTATAACCAGTTTTTCCACCAGTAGCAAATTTATATTCTTTTAAAAACTTATTTCTGTTATACCATAAATAAGTTTTATTATTTGATGCTACTTCATATTTATATGTAGAAGTAATTTTTCTATATAAAGAAGATTTTTTATAAATATAACTAGATAAAAGAGCCATATCATAAGCAGAAGAATAATTTTGTGTTTTTTCATCAAGCCCATGAGAATTATTAAAAGTAGTATTATTCATACCAATTGAAGATGCTTTCAAGTTCATAAGTTTAACAAATCCTTCTTCATTTTCACATATATTATTAGCAATTACTACTGCACTATCATTTCCACTTCTAAGTATCAATCCATAAAGTAAATCGATAAGTTTCATTTCTTCTCCTACTTCTAAATATATATTAGTACCATACATAGGCAAAACTTCTTCTCCCACTTTATAAATATCATTAATATTTCCATTTTCTATTGCAATAGTAGCTGTCATAATCTTCATTGTGACTACAAAGTGACGAAATTTTTTCAAAATTATTGTAATCCCATATATATGTTATATTAAATAAGTTTATGTATGTATTAAGGATTACTTTTGTTTTATCATCTGATTTTTTAACTACTATCTTATCAATTAAAAGTTTTGATAATTTTTCAAAATTTTGATTAATAAACTCTCCTAGTTCTAATTTTTTTATTTGATTAAGTGTGGCATTAATATCTTTATTTTCTAGTTCTTTTATTTCTTTTTTCAATTTTTTTATTTCAATGTTGTATTTATTATTTCTAGTTTCAAATTCATCTTTTTCAACTACTTTTTCTATATATAATTCAAGTAAACTTTCCTTCTTATAATTTAAATTATTAATTTCCTTTTTTAATTTTTCTATTTCATTACACGCATTAAAGGTAGTATTTTTATATATATTTATTAATTTATCTTTTATTTCATCAAAGTTGTCAATTAAAAGACTATAAATATTTTTAAAGATTTTATCTAGTTCTTTTTCATATAATTTTGGGCTTTTACAAGTTTTATCACCATGCATTGCATATTCATTACATATCCAATAACTATTTCCATTATTATTAACTCTTTTATATTTAGAGTTATGATGTTCACAATAAATATTACCACTATAAGGATATCTTTTTGAAAACACTCTTTTCTCTTCTATATTTTTTAAGTAATTTACCTTTTTAATTTTCAACAGTTTGTTTGCTTTATCCCATAACTCTTCTGACACTATTGCAGGAATTTCACCTTTACTATCTTCTATAATCCATTCATTCATTGGCAATCTTATTTGTTTTTTATTTCGATAATCTTTTGTCATAACTGTGTTTGTGCAATAAAATCCCTTGTATTTAGGATTAGTAATCATTCTTCTTAAAGTTGTTATATGAATATAGTCACCTTTTTTAGTTTTATACCCTTCTTCATATAATATTCTAGATATTTTTGATAAGCCATATTCTCCACTAGCGTACAACGAATAAATTCTTCTAATCATTTTTGCTTCTTTTTCATCTATCTTTAATTTACCTTTTTCTTTTGTATAACCTGTAATGACATTATTACCTAAAACATGTCCTTTTTCTCTAGACCTTTTCATTCCAAATCTAACTCTTTCAGATAGCTTTCTAACCTCTTCTTGAGCAATTGAAGACATTATAGTAAGTCTAAGCTCTGAATCAGGTAATATCGTATTAATATTATCTGATAAAAATAATACTCCAACATCACTAGCTAAAAGTTCCTGAGTATATTTAATACTATCAACTGTATTTCTTGAAAACCTAGATATTTCCTTAGTTAGTATTAAATCAAATTTGCCTTCTTTTGCGTCGTGAATCATTTTTAAAAAGTTAGTTCTATTTTTAACACTAGTTCCACTAATTCCCTCATCTATGTATCCATCAACATATCTCCAATTTGAATTTTCCATTATAAAATTTTTAAAATATAAAATCTGATTGTCTAAAGAATTAAGTTGCACATCTTTATCAGTAGATACTCTTGCATAAAAAGTCACTCTAAGTGGTATATTATATATACTTTTTCCTCTTGATATTTCATTTCTAATTTTACATAAATCCATCAACTATTAACTCCTAATTTTTTTAAAGCATCATTATATAAATCAAAATTAATTATTTTTTTCTTATATAAGTACTCATTTAAAATTATAGCAAGTTCAGTATCAATCATTTATATATCACCATTTAATCTTATTACACAAAAAAAGAAATAATTACATACAAATTATTTAAAACATAAAAAAATCCCCAGTAAGGGAAATTTCTTTTTTATATTTTAATTTCAGTCAAAATTTTTCCACGTTCAATTTTTTTGATTTTATAATTATTTGTTTCAAATACACTACTCAAATATTCTACAACTTTATCAATATTTATATTTATATCACACAAGAATATATCTATGGCAGCATATTGATATTCAGGCCATGTATGAATTGTTAAATGTGATTCTTTAAGTACCATTACACCACTAACACCACATGGCAGAAATTGATGAAAGCAACTTTTTACTACACTAAATTTACCAATTTTACTAGCGTTTTTCATTATATTATTAACTTTTGAAACAGATGTTAAGTATTTATTATTACATTCGTAGTAATCTACAATGTAGTGTATGCCAAGTAATTTATTCACAACAATTCCCCTCCATAACATCTTGAAAATAATCTATAGAATAATTTCTAAAAAATTTCTTAGGTTCATCTATCCAACTTTTTACTTCGCTCCATAATTTATTTATTCCATCTAATCCATAAAAATTAATGAAGTTATTATAATTAATAAAAGCACTGTTAATATTTTTATAAGCATCATTTTTTAGATACAAACTCTTTGAAAATTTAGCTCCAGACCAATCTAAAATAACTGGTGCAAAAAATCTTATAGGAAATTCTTTAAATCCAAGTCTTACTAATCCTTCTGTGTGCATTCTTTGCGCCCAAATTCCAGACCAATCTCCGCCGTCAAGCATAATTGTTAATGTATTTTCTTTCTTATCTTCCTCAATCATTGCGACACCTTTAGTTAAATCTCTAAATTGAGTATTTATGTCCACATATTCATCATTATTTTCATTAACTATTATTTCATAATTGCCATGAATAGGGCAATAACCCTCAAGTTTAATTTCACTACTATTATGACTTTCTTGTAATTTATCTATATTTTTTTTACCTAAACCACAAATTGGGCAAATTGTCCTAATATGTAAATCTGTTGAGGATGGAAATAATAATTTTTTAAAAAATTCTTTATCATTCATAATATCAATGAGTGCTTTTCTGACATATTTATTTTTTTGAAAA
The DNA here is from genome assembly GCA_002477275.1 of Caryophanales bacterium UBA7476. GTDB lineage: Bacteria > Bacillota_I > Bacilli_A > RF39 > UBA660 > CAG-417. Next base: position 11,491 of record DLOU01000022.1, on the reverse strand, counting down.
TCAACATATTTTCTAACAGAAAAAGAAATTTTTGAAAGTGATGATATAGATGTTAATATCTCATTAAAGCCACTCATATTAATACTCTCTTTAGTTTTTTGATTAATAAAACTATGACACTGATCTTTATAATATAAGATATTATCATACTCTACCGTTTNNAGCAGGACTATTTTCTAATTCATCGAATTGAACTTCAGTTTCTATGTTTAATTCTTCTTTAATCTTACTAGCCAAAGCAAAAGCACACATAATTGTCGTTATAGTTCCCAAATGCGGACTACTATTTGGTTGAGCAGATGTATTTATAATTATCTTTTTCTGATCTAGATATTTGTATAATATTAAATCTGTAATATTATAAGTTACATGTGCAATTCCAACTGGTGGATAAAAAACCTCTCTTTTCATAACTAACCTCCATGATAAATTATTATAAATTCTTTTCCAAAAATACTTTTACTTATTTTAGTAATTTTTTTTTCTAATTGATTTTTCATTGTCTTAGTAAAAACAGTTAATTCTATTATATTAAAGATTACTTTATTTCCTTTCAATTTGTAATGCCAAATGCCACATAATCCTTTATTTGTTAATATTACTCCTTCAATTTGACCGGCTTTCTTCCAAATTAAAGACTTATCAAATCCATTTAAAAGCCATTCTTTATCATTATAACTAATTAACAATGGATCAAATTTTCCTAGTATTATTGGATAATTAATTTTTATTTCATTAAAATCCGGTAATGAAGTGTAATAATATTTTTCACCATTGATGTCCAAATAATTAGAATTTTCCATATATTCAACTAATTCTTTTTTTACATCTTTATATTTTAAACCAGACCAATGTAAAAAATCTTGTTTAGTTGCAGGCCCATAATATTTAAAATATCTATAAACTAAATCAGAAATTGTTTTATTATTAGTACTGATATCATTGCTTTTATATAATTTTTGGTCTTCTTTATTAAGTACTCCGTATAAAATCTTATGATATGTTGCTAAAATTAATAGCCCGCTCCATTCCATAATTTCCTTTGATTTATACTTTGGAATAATTTTTTGTATTTCTGACTTACTTATTACTTTTTTATTATCTTTAAAAAATGAAGTTATCGAATCCAAATAGTCGTTATAATCTATTTTTAAATTTTTAGCATATTTATAAACCCAATTATCACTTTGACGGTATAAATCAGAAATCAAATTGTAATCATTTTTATGATAAATATGTAATGTTGTTCTTTGTCCCCAACTTTTAATTAAATTCACATTATTAAAAATATTGTTTATATTTTTAGTTCTATTATATATTGAAATCAAAGCATAAGTTTGATATTGACATTGTACACCGATTAAAGACTCAATACACATATCTATATTATCAAATTTTTCTATTAATCCGTTGTTATATAACCTTATTCTTTGTAAGTCCAAGTTTGAATAATTTTTCATTTTTTTAATACATATACTAGCACTGATTTATAGTTTCTATCATTTTTTATTGGAATCAATTTATTAAATAAAACTGTGCAATTATTAATTTTAGCAAATGAATTAATTAACTGTTCAGATAAATATTTATTATTAAAGCTCATTTTATCACTATATGATTCACTAAAACACCAATTAGCTCCAATTAAAACCCCATCTTTATTAACTAAACTATAAAGTTTCTTTAAGTTACTTGTATATTCCTTTTCATTTTTACATAATCCAAGCAAACCAAACTGTGTTACATTATCAAACTTAAGTGTCATACCAACGGAAAATTTTAAAATATCATATATCAAATAATTAACATTAGTTTTTAAAACATTATCAAAATCTTTATTATATTTATTAAGAGCATACTCACAACTTTGTGGATATAATTCTTTTTTTCTAATTTGCTCATTAATATAAAAAGCTTCTTTTGAAATATCAACACACATTACATTTTGAATATTTTTAAAAGCAGTTAACCAAAAATAAATATTACTACCACTACCAAAATCGATTAATGTGCCATCCTTAGAATATTTATTTATTACATCTAAAATTTCTTCTGTTCCTTGCTCTTTTCTAAAAGGAGAACCATAATAATTATTAAAATATTCTAATTGCTTGCTATACTCTTCCATATTTATATCATCAAAGCTTATAACTTTTTCATAATTATGCATATGATAAATTCTCCTTTCATTTTTTTGTTGTTTTTAAAACAAGAATATATGTCCCATCATTTTTATCTATTTTTTCTTGAATTTGAAATTTATTGTTTTTTTCTATTATTTCTTTTATTAATTTATATTCATAGTTATATAATCTAAAATTAGTTTCAAAAAGTAGAGATCTTTCATCAAAATATTTATAATAAAAATCTATATAATAATTATTATGAATATGTTTATTATATCTTTTAATATTTTTATTTTTAATCATAAAACTCTTAGAAAAATAAAATTCACCATCTTTAATATTTGAATTATAGTAAGGTAACATACCATCTAAGTTAAAGTTAAACAAATCTAAAACTATGTAATCAGTTACTAAATAATTATTATTTAAAAATTCTTCAAATTCAGAATAATTTAAATATTGTATTCCCTGATTTAACGAAATAATACAGTCATATTTAATTTTCAAGTCTTTAAGATTTACCATATTATGTGTACAGGCTTTTATATTATCTACTTTATTTGTCAGAATATTATCATTGACAATATCTATCATACTTTTTTCAATATCTATAAAATATGATTTTTTAAATATTTTGGAACATTCATTTAAATACACTCCACTTGCACATGGACATATTATTACAGAGCTAATACTATATTTATACTTAATTGATTTCAATAATTTAATATCATTTATGTTCTTCTTCACTTCATTTGCATAAAAATTAGAACGTTCTTTATATGTTATTTCTTTCATAATAATCCCAATGTTCTTTTATAACTTGATGACTAATTTTACCATTATCAAATATTTTACCCCTCAAAACATCTTCATTTATTGTTCCTAGCAATTCATTATCTAATATTTTCATAATCCATTCTTTTGCATTTGATGAATATGCTTCTGTAGTTGATTTAGGATATGCTGATGGAAGATTATCAATTTTACAGCAAACAATTCCATTTGAACTTATAAATATTGGATTATCCAAGTTTGTATATTTATCAATACTCGGAATATATCCCTTTCCATATCCACAAGTTACATCAATTACCACAGTACCAGCTCTTAATGAATTAAATATTTCATCAGTTATAATTGGTTCTGTATCATAAGTTGATATAAGAATTGCACCAATAATAGCATCCATTTGAGGTAAAATTTTCTTTAAATTTTCTTTTGTCGAATCTATGCAATGAACATTTTCATCCATATAAACACTATTTTTCTTTAATTTGGTGATATTACTTCCAAAAACAAATACTTCATTTCCAAGAGCAGTTGCAAGTTTAATTGCAGCTCCACCAACATTTCCATAACCAATTATAGCAATTTTTGATTTTTCACATCCTCTAATAGAAAATAATGCTTTTCCTAAACCACCATATTGTCTTTGTTGATAAAAATTGGCATACATTACAGCCATTTTTCCAGCTATTTCTCCACCTGGATAAGCCATTGGAAAAAATCCATCATCAGTTTCTATAAATTCATAAGTATAAGCTGTAACTTTCTTTTCTTGCAATTCTTTTAATAATCCATAATTTCCCTCAGCGTGAAATATTGCTGCTATTTTTGTATTTTCATTCAAATACTTATATTCATTAACAGTCGGTCCTTTATATTTTAGAATGAAATCACTATTCTTCCAACAATAATCTCTTTCTTTTATTATTGCACCATGATTTATATATTCTTTATCTGAAATACCAAGTTTTTCTCCTGCTCCTTTTTCTACATATACTTCATATTTTTTTGTTAAATCATCTATATCTTTTGGTAATAAAATAACTCTATCTTCTCCAACATTTGTTTCTTTTAATATTGCTACTTTTTTCATTTTTTTACCCCCACTATGCAAATATATTTTCCTCTATTACATAAACTATTATCTTGTATATATTGCTTCTCAATATTAAAAATATAATCATAATTATCACTAAGTATTTTCGCTATTGAATATTTATTAGAAGTTAATGCTTCCTCTACTCCAATCAAAGAAATAACCGGATAGCCACATTTAAATATAGGTTTAATATTATGCTTTATATAAATATACTCTAATTCATCTAATTTATTAAAACTCAATTCTGGAACATATTGAGATAAAGTACCCTTACTATTCTTAATCACATTTTTTACTTCTGTAATATTTCCTTTTAATACATTTAAAGCTAGCCCATTATAAAAATTCTCACCAGTAGAAATTGAAATACCACCTGATTTTAAATGTGATGAAACAATATCAATTAATTTATCATCATTATAAAAAAATGGTAATACATATATATTTAGAACTATGTCAAATTTTTCATTGATTTTCAAATTATTAATATCAGCATTAATAATTTTTACACGGTCTTTAAAATTAACAATTTTTTTCTTTGCTTCCAGCAACATATTTTTCGAAAAATCTACTAAAACATACTCTGTATTATCGAATTCATTTAGAATCTTATAAGCCCACCCACCAGTTCCAGCTCCTAGTTCTAAAATTCTAATCGGTTTGTCATTTGGTATATGTTTTTTGATAATTTCCCACAATAAATCATCACATAATTTCCAATATAGCTTTTTGTTATTTTCATCATAATTATTTGAAATATCATTAAAATGTTTTAATACTATCTCTTTCTCACACATGTTTTAACTTTTTCCTTCGATTCTAAAAAAGCTAATAGCTTTGGTTTCTTATCTAATATGTAGTAAGATTGTGGAACAACAAATTTTGGAAATTGTTGTTGTAACTCAAAAAGTGGTACTTCTTCTATGGAGGTTATTTCTTCAACAGGAATTGCATAACCAACATTATTATTTAAATATTCTATCATTGCTTGATAACAACCAGGTTCTTCACGTTCAGCAATAGTAGCTATTGTCTTAGCGTCACCTATTATTGGCTCACCAAATTTAATTTTAGCAACAATGCATTTTTTTGTTTTGGAAATATAAATATAAGCTTCACTTTGTTCTTTTAAATATCTAGTTCTATACTCATAATGTTTTCTTCCATTTAACATTGCTTCATAATACTCTTCTCTTAAGCTCATTAAAACACATGTTGCTTTTTTTTCAAAAAATGATAATTGTCCATACATGTTATTTACTTCCCTTCTTTGGCTAATACTTTTATTTTTCTTTTTTCTATATTTTTTAGTGCAATATCAGCAACTTCATCTGGCATAAGATTATCTGTATCAATAACTATATAATCAAACCCATTACTCTCCAAAAATTTTTCCATTTTATCATAGCCATCATCATACATAGCACAATTTGATAAATCTTTATCATCATGATTTCTATCATAAATTCTTTGCATTCTTGTAGAAATTTTAGCTTTTAACAAAATTGTTAAATCAGGTTCGCCACACAGCTTTATTAATTCATTATGTAACGTTTCCGTTTCTTCTGTACCATGCCAGTAATAATTTGATACAAAATGTCTATCATAGATTATATTTTCTGATAGATTACACCTTGTCCCATAAAGTAAGCCCATACCATAAAATAAAGTTATAAGTGCCTCATCTTGTGTCTCATATAATTTCCATTCTATATTTTTTATATCATTTTCATCTAAATTCAAACCATCAAATAAAAATTTAAAAGGTTTATCAACATATTCATAATCTAATTTTTTAACTAATATTTTAGCTAAAGTTGTTTTACCAACTCCATCCATTCCTTCAATTGCAATTCTCATAATTTCTCCCAAAAAAAGCATTTATTAGTATAACTCTAAATTCCATCTCAAATTTTCATCTAAATTTTCATTATCATTATATATCATTTCATTTATTTCTTCATTATTAAAAACTTCCAATAATTTATCAAAATCATAAGCTAAATTTTGATTTTTCAATTCTTCTTCATTAATCCAATAAACTTTTCCTTCTGATGTTTCTGAAATTAATTCTCCAGTAAAATCATCTGATACAAATAAAATAATTAACTGTCTTTCTTTTTCCTTTTTATCATACCAGTCTTTAATACCACATATTCTAATCTTATTTAATTTTAGCCCAGTTTCCTCATAAACTTCTCTTTTTACAGAAGGAACAATGCTTTCTCCAAATTCGACTTTACCACCTGGAAATGCTATACCTTGCCAATTTTTTACTCTCTCTTGAACTAGAACTTGCTTTGTTTTAGGATTAACTATTTTACACATATTCATTAATTTAACTTTTTCCATTATCTCACTCCTAACATGATCTGTTTTAAAAAAAGTGAAAATTCTAAAATACTTCTAATACAAACTTAATTGTTGCTTATTATAGCATGTATTGTAAATTTCATCAAATATTACAATTACATTCATTTTTTTCATAACAATTCCTCAATATCAATTATACTACCTTTTTTAAAATTTTAACAATTAATAATTCGGAAGTATATATAGTATATATACATCAATACTATAATAAACAGCATATTTACTTGTACAAATATTGTTTATATTTCTAATATATTTACTGTTCATCACTATGTAGTCATAATCTTAGTAATAGAAGCAATTAACCTTTTTTCATTCATATTTTTTTGATACAAAATTCTACCACTATCTATATCCATAACAACAGTACTTTTAGCTGTATCAGTTAAAGCAAATGCATTAAATGGAAAAAGTAAAAAGAAAAAAAGAAAAATAAAAAGAAATTTCTTCATTATAATCACCTATTTTAACTTATGAAATTTAACAAAAAAAAGACCAATTGTTAAATAATTGATCCAAATTGAGTTTTATCATACGCTACTATTTTAGAAGGAACAAAATTCCTATTAATTTTATACATAAAAGACTTCTTAGTTGGAACTCCTTCTTTAAATCTTTGAGGAAAATCTATGCCAGGTATTTTCTTTTCTTCATCAATTGCATATCCAAGAAAAGACATTTTTACAATTTCACTTTCATCTACTTTTATAACAGGCATATTAGGAGCAAGTAAATAATAATTATATCTACCATCTTCTTTCACATAAATACATTGAACAATATCAACTTCTTTATTTTTATTTGTCCTTTTTAACTCAACAGCTGAAATTTTCTTACATTCTTCTTCTGATAAAAACATCTTTTCTATATTTCTAACATAATCTTTTGATTCATAATAACCATTATCAAGAACACCAATTATTTCAAATAAACTATCAAGTTTTTCTGAAATAGTCCCACCTTTTTCTTTTAATAAAAACAATTTTTTCTTTAACTGTTCAAAATATTCTTTTCGCTCAGTATAAAAATTAAATTTTTTATCTATTTCTTCTATCAATTTATTATCATTATCAAAAGGATTAACTGAAGTACAAAACTCATCTATATTTTGTGAATTACGTACACCAAAATATTCAGTATGATCCCCATATCTAATTTTAGCTAAATCAGTATACTGTCCATAAGTAGCATCTGCAACCCATAATTTATGATTATATTCAAAGACAACATTAGTATGATGAGAACTGCATATTTCATTATGAATTCCTACTTCATTAAGAAGATAAGAATAAATTTTTGACCACTCTTTACATATAATTTGATTCTTATTAAATTTAGAAGTATCAACATCAGGATAAGACATTCTAGCAAATTCATTGCCATCAGTATTATTATACTTAGTACTAAAGTTTAAATAAAATGCTAACTTTAAATAAATATATCTAGCCTTTTCTAAATCGTTTAAATCATCAGGCATATCTTTTAATATTAATTCTTTTAAAGTCATACTATCACCAATTTTATTATAACAAAAAAAGAAAAGCATTTTAACTCTTCTTTACATATATTTACTAACCAACATAAAGTCCATGTATTTTTTCTCTATCTAAATCACTGATATCTTCAAGTATCCATTTTCCATCTTCTTTATGTAGTGTAAAAATAATTTCATATTTTATTCTATCTTCTACAGTTTTCATTTCACTTATTTTATAATCCCAATACTTTGAGTTATCAAGTGTACCATCTTCTTTTTGAAACTTATCTTTATTTTGCTCATAATAAATTTCACTTTTAGAAAGAGCATTTCTATAATCATATACTTCTACTTCAACATTAACTGAAGAAGAATCACCTAATGTATTTTCATCTTTAATTTTGTATGATAAATCTTGATACTGTCTTTCCATTAAACTACGATAATCCTCTTTTTGATCATCACTAAGTTCGGTATTATTACTAACTACATTATCAAGTTGAGCAAGTACTTCGCTATCTAATTTTTGATATTTTGACATAAAGTTTTCTACTTTAGAAGAAGGTGTATCAGTAATATTACCACAACCACTTAATAATAAAATAAATAGTACAACAACTAATAATTCTTTTAAATACTTTTTCATATTATTCCTCCACTATTATAATGTGTAAAAATAAATAAAGTATACAAAAAAAGATAGAGGAAACTCTATCCTAAATATTTTTTAACTATATCAATAATTCTAAGTGTCTCATCTTTAAGTATTTTAAAGTTACTCTTAATATAAGATGAATCATTATTCTTACCGCGCATTTCATGTTCTAAAGCAATTTCTGAAAGTTTAGCAAATCCTAAATATTTACTATCACTTTTTAATGAATGAGCAAGTATTGCATAATCTTCCATATTATTTTCTTCAACATATTTTTCCATGTTAGAAAGTTTTTCATCAATAGCTGATAAAAAGTCATTAAGAGTTTCATTATACATCTCTCTATCACCAAGAAGTTCTAATGCTCTACCATATTCAATACCATTTTTAATTAAATAATCAGTATTACCAACAACATCTTCAGAAACTAAAGTAGTAGAATTTTCTGAATCAGAAATCTTATCGCTATCTATTTCTATCTCACTAACTTCTTTACTCATATCAAACCATTCTTTAGGAAATTTATTTTCTTTTGTTCTTGCTAATATAAATTCAGCAATTACTTCCTCAAATAATTTTTTATCAACAGGTTTAGATATATATTCATCAAATCCTGCATCTAAGAATCTTTCTCTAGCTCCATTAATAGCATCAGCTGTAAGAGCAACTACTTTCGTATTAAAACCAGGTATTTGTTTTAATCTATTTAATGTCTCTATTCCATCCATCTCTGGCATCATATAATCCATAAAGATTAGTGTATATGTTGTTTTCTTAACTTTATCTATACACTCTTGTCCACTTAAAGCTTCTTCTAATACGAAATTATAATTCTTAAGAAGTTTTTCTGTAATTTTAATATTAAGTTTATTATCATCAACTATTAAAATTCTAGGTGAATCATCAAATGCAGTAGAATTATTAGTTTCTTTAGTTTTATTTTCCTTTACAGGTTCATCCTCTAAAGTTTCAATTTCTTCTTCATTATTAATTGAATTTAAATCTTCTTTTAATAACTCTATAGTATTATTTAGTTTTTCATTAGAAGAATCTGTATTTTTCTTTCTATTTAAATAATCTTTAAGAACACGTAATAATTCTTTTTTATCAATTGGTTTAGCTAAATAATCATCAAAACCATCTTTTAAATAACTTTCTCTCATACCACTAAGTGCATTAGCTGTAAGAGCAACAACTGGAATATCAAAACCAGGTATTTCTTTTAATTTTTTAAAGGCTTCAGTTCCTCTCATTCCTGGCATCATATCATCCATTAAAATAAGATCAAACTTATCTCCACCACTAATTAAATCTATACACTCTTGTCCACTCTTAATTAAGACAGTAGTAATATCATATTTCTTAATAATCTTATCCATAATCTTAAGATTAAGTTCATTATCATCAACAACAAGTACACGACAATTAGAATAATTAACATTTTCATCTGTATCTTCAACAGAACTACTATTACTAATCTCACCTTGAAGTTTAACTATCTTCTGACTTAGATAAACAATAAACGTAGAACCTTTACCATATTCACTTTGAACAACAATTTTCCCGCCCATCATTTCAACGAATGACTTAGTTATTGCAAGTCCAAGACCAGTTCCTTCAAGAGTTGTATTTTTATCTTCATCAAGTCTATTAAACTTAGTAAATAATGAATCAATTTGATCTTGTTTAATACCACGTCCAGTATCTTTAATTGTAATAACTAGTGAAGATGTATCATTTTCATTAATACAACTAACTGTAAAGTTAATTGATCCTTCTTCTGTATATTTAACTGCATTAGTTAAAATATTAGTTATAACTTCTTTTATCTTACCGATATCACCATACATAACAGCAGGTATATCAGGAGCAAAATCACATTTTAATTCAATAGGTTTCTCACCTATTCTTGGTATCATTAATTTAGAAATATTTTGAAGTTCTGGAAGAAGTGTATATTCTTTATTAACAATCTCCATCTTATTAGCTTCAATCTTAGAAATATCAAGTATTCCGTTAACTATTTCAAGAAGTGTATTACTAGCCATTATAATATCTTCGGCATCTTTCATAGCATCTTCTAAAGTTTCTTCTGTCTTTATACATTCAGAAAAACCAACTATAGCATTTAAAGGAGTTCTAATCTCATGACTCATATTAGATAAAAACTCACTCTTAGCACGATTAGCCTTCTCAGCATGTTCCTTAGCAAGTTCTAATTCATTAATAAGTTTTACATCAGGATTTTCTATAAAGAAGTACATCAAAATAGTAATAAATGTTTCAACAGATGAAACGATAATAAGAGTTGGATTTGTTTTTTGAACAATCATTTCAAAAATACCACCAAATATAAAGAATAAAAATGGAGTATATTGTCTTAATTTCTTATTTTTATTAACTACTAAATCAAGTATTATACTAATGATACATATTGTCATATAAGCTTGTCCAGCAAGAAACATAAACTCAGTAGCTGCTCCATAAGTATACATTTTGTTTTTACCATCGAAATAATAATTAATTGGTAAAATCATACTTATAATTGCAACTATAAATAAAAGGACTGTGAGAAGTACTTTTAACTTTTTAGAATGCCTATTATTTATACTAACAACATAATAAGAAAAAGCAAAAGTCCATACATTTATATATAGTAAAAAGAGTTTTGCCATAGTAAATATAATTACTTTACTTACTCCAAATTTAATTGAAAAATACTGAATAATATCAATAACTAACCCTGCGACATTTATATAAACTATTTTTTTATAAATTTTATTTTCACTATTTTGAATTGTTTCTTTTCCAAGATAAATAGCTGAAATTAAAATCATATAAATTAAACTTAAAATAATAGTACCTATCATACTTCATCACCCTCTATTATCTATTGATATTTTAGCATAAAAAAAGAACTAAGTAAATAAAAAAGAAAGTAACTACATTACTTTCTCAGACTGTTGACAAAT
>DLOU01000055.1 GCA_002477275.1 Caryophanales bacterium UBA7476 | reverse complement strand
AATTAACATATATCATACAAATGTTTGTGTGTCAATTATTTTTTTTATAAATTCAAACGCACTTTCCTTGTAAATAAAAAAAAGGATTACAAATTATCAAAACTCGTAATCTTATATTTTAGATTTCCTTTAATTTTACAATTGTTGAACCAGAATTAATAACATCAACATTAAATGATTCAACTTTTTTATTTTTTCTTAATGAATCATGTACTGCTTTTCTTAGTATACCTTCTCCAATACCATGAATAATTACTATTGTGTATTTTTTACATTTAAGATTATCATTTATAAACTCATTTACTTTATAAACTGCATAATCTCTATCAAATCCATGTAAATCTATTACTGGATAACTAGATAAAATCATAAAATCACCTCTTAATGTGAAAAAAGAGAATTATTTATCTCTTAATTCACAATTAAATTCATTTGTTACTTTTTCTATTATTCTATCAAATATCTCCATTACTTCTTTTTCTTCAAGTGTTCTATTTTGATCCATAAATGTTAATGAATAAGCAATAGATTTCTTATTACTATCAATATTTTCACCTGTATATACATCAAATACTTTTATATCAGAAAGAAGTCTTCCACCTGCCCTCTTAATACATTCAAGCACTTCACCAGAAGTAATATTTTTATCTAAAATGAATGCCAAATCCTTTTCAATTACTGGATATCTTGGTGCTTCTTTATACTTAATTGGTTTAATTTTACTCATTAAAGCTTGAAGTGATAATTCAAATACATATACATCATCTTTAACAAGTTTTGGATGAACTCTACCTATAACACCAATTTTCTTTCTATCAAGAAGTACATTAGCACTTATTCCAGGATGAAGATCACTGCAATCAGATACTTCAAAACTATATCTATTCTTAAATCCCATATAGTCAAGTATATTTTCTACAATTCCTTTAACAACATAGAAATCTACTTTAGTATTTATACTCCATCCATTAGTCATATAATTACCACAAAGTAGTCCTGCTATCTTACTTTCTTCTTCGTATTTTTTATCATATGTTTTAGCTATTTCATAGATAAATACATCTTTAACTTTACGCTTTTTATTATAATCATAAACATTAAGTAAAGACGGAATAATACTAGTTCTAACAACACTCTTATCTATACTCATTGGATTAGGAAGAACAACTTTTTCTTTATTATCATAATTAAATAATTTAGCCATATCTGGTGATGTTAATGTATATGTTTTTGTCTCATTTAATCCAAGTCTTCTAAGTCTCTTAGATATTTCTTTACGATATTTAACATCTCCTATATATTCTCCTCGTTTAATTCCTACAACAGGAAGTGTTGAAACTAAGTTTTGATATCCATAAAGTCTACCTATTTCTTCAGCAATATCATTTACATTAGGATCAATATCAAGTCTTCTCTTAGGAATAGTAACTATAAATTTACCATCTTTTAGTTCATATGGGAAATCAAGTCTTCCAAGTTCAACCTTCATATCTTCTTCAGATATTGTAATACCAAGCATTTTATTTACGTCTTCTGGATAAAACTCTACAACTTGCTCTTTTTTATCTACTTTATCATGAATAACTTTTCCAGAAAGGACTTCTGCTCCTGCATACTTTTCTAATAAATAGCAAGCTCTATCCATTGCTAAATCAGTATACTCGTAGCTTAAACCTTTACCATATCTAATAGAAGCTTCACTCTTTAAGTTTAAGTTAGCAGCTGTATATCTTATACTAACAGGATCAAATATTGCAGCTTCAATTAATATATCGGTAGTATTTTCATCTACTTCAGTATTTTCTCCACCCATAACTCCTGCTATACAAACTGGCTTTTTACCATCAGTTATAACTATATCAGATGATTTTAATACTCTGTTTTCTCCATCTAGAGTAACTACTTCTTCACCTTCTTTAGCATCTCTTACTAGAACTTTATTTCCAAGCTTATTTTTATCAAAGAAATGAAGTGGTTGACCAAATTCAAGCATTACATAGTTAGAAATATCTACTACATTATTTATTGGTCTCATACCAGCAGCAATAAGTCTTTTCTTAATAAAATCTGGACTTTCTCCTACTTTTACACCTTTAACCATTTTAGCTGTATAATAAGGACATTTTTCTGTTTCAACACTAAGTTCAAATTTATCATCAATTGATTCTTTAATTTCAGAATACTTAGATTCAGGAAGAGTAACTTTTCTATTTAAAATAGCCCCAATCTCATAAGCAAAACCAATATGATAATAACAATCATTATTTCTATGTTTATGAATATCAAGTTCATATAAAGTATCATCAAGTCCTAAATATTTAAGTGGATCAAATCCAACAGGAGCATCTTCTTTTAACTCTTCTATTCCCTTAGCATAAGTCTCATCAGTTTTTTCTTCTAATCCTAATTCATATAAAGCACAAATCATTCCATTTGATTCCACGCCACGAATTTTACTCTTTTTAATTTCAAAATCACCAGGAAGAATAGCTCCTGGAGTAGCAACTATTACTTTTAACCCTTTTCTAACGTTAGGAGCACCACATACTATTTGAGTTGTTTCATCTCCAATATTTACTTTACAAACATGTAAATGATCACTATCTGGATGATCAGTACATTCTACTACTTCACCAATAACTAAGTTATCTATATGATTAGTTATAACTTTTTCAACATTAATACCAGATTCAGTTATCTTTCTAGCAAGTTCTTTCAAATCTTGATCTGAAATATCAATATAATCTTTTACCCATTCTAAACTTATCATACTATTCAGCCTCCTTTCTATCAAATGTACTTGTTTCTCTTAAATCAGTACTATAAATAGCTCTTAAATCATGAATATCATATTTTTCCATAGCAAGTCTATCAGCACCAAAACCAAATGCAAAACCTGTCCATTTTTCTGGATCATATCCACTCATTCTAAGTACATTAGGATGAACTATTCCAGCACCAACTACTGTAATCCATCCATTATTTTTACAGATATTACATCCTTTACCATGACATTTATGACATGTTATATCTACTTCTACTGAAGGTTCAGTAAATTGATAATAGCTTGGATGAAAACGTGTTTCAGTATCTTCTCCAAATAACTTTTTAAATAAAACATCCATAGTTCCTTTTAAATCACTCATAGAAATATTTTTATCTACAACAAGTCCCTCTATTTGCATAAATTGATGTGAATGAGTAGCATCATCATCATCTCTTCTATAAGTCTTACCTGGACATATCATTCTAATTGGTTTTTCACCTTTTCCTTCAAGCATAGTTCTAACTTGAACTGGAGATGTTTGGCTTCTTAAAAGTATTTCTTCTCCTTCAATATAGAATGTGTCTTGTGCATCTCTAGCTGGATGTCCTTTAGGAATATTAAGCATTTCAAAATTATATTTATCAAGCTCTATTTCAGGTCCATCAACAACATCATATCCCATAGACATAAATATTTCTTCTACTTCTTCAACTAATTTTTCAAGTATATTAGGAGCTCCACTAACTACTTTAGTAGCTGGAAGAGAAATATCTATAGATTCTTTTTCTAACTTTTCATTAAGTTGCTTTTCTTCAAAAGCTTTTTTCTTTTCTTCATAGAATTCATTGAAAGTATTTCTTAACTCATTTACCTTCATACCAAATTCTTTTTTCTCTTCATTAATTACATTTTTAATTTCAGAATTAAGTTCAGTAATTAACCCTTTTTTACCCAAAAATTTAACTTTTAAATCATTTAATTCTTTTAAATCTTTTATAGACTTTAAAGAACTATCAAGTGCTTCTTTTACTTCTTTAATCTTTTTATTTTCCATACTATCTTACTCTCCTTTTTAACTCATCTAATCTTTTTACTTTAACTAATGTATTATGATACTTATCATCTTTATCATAAAGAACTGCGCCTATTCCAAGTGATTTAGGTCCAATATAATCTTTTTCTAAAGTATCACCTACAACAATACAATCACATTTTCTACTATCACCAATAGCATTTAGATATGCTTCACTATGAGGTTTTAAAAATTCTTCCCCAGTATATATTTCATCAAAATATTTATATATACCTGTATTTTTTAATCTTTCCACTTGAGGCCTTCTAAACCAATTAGTAAGAACAGCTAATTTAACATCTTTACTTTTTAAGTATTCAAGAGTACTTATTAAACCATCTTCAACACTATCATCAATATATCCACCTATTTCTATCCAACCTTTTATAAAGCCTTCTGAAATATCTGAACAAGTAGCACAAGATAAAAATCGTTTTAAATCTCCAATATCGTACCTAATATGCTTACTTTCATATTCATCTAAATATGCTTTAACATTTTCTCTCATTTTTAGATATATCTCTTTATCTAAACTACTTTCAAAGTACTGCCTTTGTACTTCATAAGTATTTGTAAGAAGGGTACCATCTAAATCAAAAATAATCTTTTTCATAACCTCACCTCAAAAAAAATAACTATAAATTTAAGGGCGAATTTCTCGTGGTACCACCTTAATTTATAGTTATTACTATACACTTAAAATCTTAACGTGATTAACGCTTATAGTTTTGCTACAAGACTCAAAAGACGAATTCATAAGTTCTTACTAATTATTCACACCAACCATAATCTCTCTTAAGTAAGTTTAACTTATTACTACTTCTTTCTCATTGATTTAATGAACATATATTAACATAATTTGAATAAAATTTCAAATTTATAATCAAAATTGGCTGCCCCAGTTAGATTCGAACTAACGCATAATGCGGTCAGAGCGCACTGCCTTACCACTTGGCTATGGGGCAATTACATATTTATTTTAAACCAAATTTTAAATTATTACAAGCATTTTAAATTATTTCTTTATGAGTGAAAGTACTTTTCTTGAAGAATAAATTTCTTCATCAGATGATGTATGACACACTTTAGGTTCTCTTAAAAATTTAGGTAAAACAAAACTATCATCATTCATTTCTTTAACAGCACCATTATAATTAATTCTGATTAAATATGACCTTAATTTCTTATTAGCCCACAAAATAAACTTTTGAGCATCTTCATTATCTTTTTTTATAAATGAAAATGCCATTATAGTATCTAAACTATAATAATTAGTAGAATTATTATCCCAATCAACAAATAAATAATGGTTTTCTTTTTCATTAAGATATTTTGAATAAATAATACCAATTTGTTCATTGAAATAATCTTTAGAAATACTAAATAGTTTTTGAATATCTTCACTACTTACAAAAAGATCATAAAAAGCTAAATAGCACTCTATCTTTTTACCATGACAATCATATATTTTCTTATTTGATTTAAACTTGTACTCTACTCCCATTTTGATTACTCCATCCAAATATATATATTATCACTCTAAAATATTTTTATCAATAAAATAATCTGTTATAATACTAAAAAAGAGGGATATTATGTACTTTATAGAAAACAACTTAACAAGACTAAAAAACCATAATCATACTTTTTTTCTTGATCCTAAAGAATTAAAAGATGTAACTTCTAAATTAAAGAAAAACGAGTATAAAATTTTTTATCCATATAAAGATAGTGAAAAAAATATTATTTATAACAAGAATGAACCAAATATAGTTTTATATGAAATAAAGATAGGTACTAAAGTACGTCATCAAGATATATTAGGAAGTATTTATTCATTAAATATTTCTCCAGGATATTTTGGAGATATTTTAATAATTGATAACCACTACTATGTATATGTTCTTGATATGATAAGTTCATATTTTGAAGCAAACTTTTTAATGGTTAAAAATTCTCATATAGAATTAATTAGACATGATTTATCTTTGCTTGAAAATTATGAAAGAAAATATGAAAGAATTGAATTAATAGTATCAAGTAATAGAATTGATACAGTTATTTCAAGTATATGTCATATATCAAGAAAAAATATTGAACAGATGATAAAGAAAAAAGAAATCATATTAAATTATGATTTCTTAAAAAATACTTCTTATAAACTAAAGGAAGATGATACTTTTAGTATAAAGAAAATCGGAAAATATAAATATAGTAAAGTATTAAAAACTACTAAAAGCAATCACCTAATAATTGAAATATTAAAGTACTTATAATTATTCATACATAATATCAACATCAACTAGTCCATATTTTATACCATCTACCCCACCAATATCACTAATCTGCCAAACTTTGTATTTCCCTTGATAATCAGTTTTATTAGTATAATGAGCAAGCCAAACTGGATAATCTGTTTTAAACCAAATATTTTCTAAATAATATTTGGAACTATAAAGCATACCATTATATCCAGCTTTTTTTATGGTATTATTAAAGCTTTCTCCTATTTGAGATATATTATAAAAACTTAAATTATATTCATTAAAATCATTCCAATCTTCAAAATCATATGCAACTTCTAAATCTACTTTATAATTTTTTATTTGTTTTAAAACCCATCTAGCATCTCTTTCTGCTTCTTTTTTACTAGTTGCATAAGAATAGAAATAAACTCCAACAGGAATACCTACTTTATTAAATCCTTTTATATTTTGTTTAAACTTAGTATCAAGTACAGGATTTTTCCCTACTCCTCCACCTCTACCAACTCTTATATAAACAAATTCTACTCCTGCATTTTTAACTTTATCAAAATCAATATCTCCTTGATAATGAGAAATATCAATTCCTATCTTAGTATTAGACTTTTTATATTCTGAAACAAAACTTTCAAAAGGATACATTGGAAAGAAATCAATCTTAGAAGAAGAAGATTCTGAAGAAGGTTCCTTAACATGTAAAACAAAGTTAGATTCAGAAATATTTTTAGATGAATCTTCTCCTTTAAATATCAAATTATAATCACCAGGAGTATTTACATCATATTCTCCTTCAATATAACATTTAGGTTTATTATCATAATTATCTCCACAAAAGAAATTCTTATAAAAATCAACATCACCAATATTAATTGTATAAGATGAAAACTTTTTTATAAGTGGCGGCACTTTATCAACAACATTAATCTCTACCGTATATGGTACCTTTATATTTTTATCAGTTTTATATTCAAAAGTAATTTTTTGTTTACCCACTTTAGTAGTATTAATCTTTTTATTATTAATAACTTTTCCATTTATTTTTTTAATTAAATCATTAATGGTTACTTCTTCAAAAACTTCTACTTCTTCTTTTTTTAATTTAACTATTTTTACTGCATGTTTAATTCTATATTTATTATAGAATTTAAGACCAAAAGTAAATCCAGTTATTAAAAAAACTAAAGCTATTACTATAATTATTATTTTCTTCTTCATACTCCTCACCACTATATTAATAGTATAGCATGAAGAAATAGTTTTTAATACAAAGAAAAAAGAATTAAAAAATTTAATTCTTTTAAAAAGTTATCTAAGTGATTTTAGTTCCCCCATTCTAGATGTTGGAACAAAGCCACTTTCAGCAGCAATTACATCTGGAATTCTATTAACAATAGTTGCACAAGTAAGTCTAACAGTATCTGGTTCACTAACAACAAATCTTGTAGTTGGCTGTCCTTCTACTGTCCAATCATTAGTGTCAACTTCTCCAGGAGCATAAACTTTTCCAATACATTCTGCTTCAATTGTAACACCTTCTTCTGTTTTACCAGTTACAATTGCACTCATTCCAGTAGCATTACCTGCTTTAACTGTCATACCTAAAGTAGATGAATCAATATCTTCATCATGAGTTAAAGGTACACATACTTGAGTCATATCTGTTAAATGAAGCCCCATCTTATCAGCAATCCATGGTACTACATTCCACATATATGATGGAGTATATTTACCTGAATTAATTAATTCATCTCTTTCTTTTTTACTAATTTTATCAGCACTGGCAATCTTTTCATCAAATTCTTCAAGTGTAAGTCCTGCCCCATGAACTTCTGCAAGAGCTATACCATAATCTTCAACATTATATGAAGAAGATCCTTTAATTTTAGTAATTCCATGAGTAGCTCCAGCAAGTGTTGTAATTAGATTACCCCAAAAAGCATCTTGGTAACCAGTACCAGTAATTGTACAATTATTTTCTTTAGCAAGTTTATCTATTTTTTCAGTTAAAACTGGATTTGAAACTGATGGGTAAAATGCCTCTTCACATGTTGTAATAGCATTTACACCATTACTAGCACAAATTGTAAGTACTTCATCTAAATCACTAAGTAAGCTCATTGTTTCAACAATAACTATATCTGGATTAGTACTTTTTAATAAGTTTTCAAATTCTGAAGCATGAGTAACTTTTACTCCATAGAAATCCTTACCAACTATATCTGGATTAATATCTACTGCTCCAACTAATTCCATTTTACAATCTTTAGCATATTCAACTGTATAAGAACTCATCTTTCCACATCCATATTGAATAAACTTTATCATCTTATCACTCTCCTTATTTTCATTATAACACGTAATAATTATTTTGTTCCAAAAATTCTATCTCCAGCATCACCAAGTCCAGGACAAATATATTTATTTTCATTTAAATGACTATCTATACTAGCACAATATATAGAAACATCTGGATTTTTTTTAGATACTTCCTCTATTCCTTCTGGAGCAGCTATTATACATAAAAATTTAATATTCTTTACACCTTTTTCTTTTAATAAATCAATAGCATCATTAGCACTTCCTCCAGTAGCAAGCATTGGATCTAAAAGTATTACCGTTTTCTTTTCTATTCCTTTTGGAACTTTAAAGAAATAATTAACTGGCTTAAATGTTTTATCATCACGATACATACCAATATGTCCAACTTTAGCATTTGGTACTACTGATAAAACTCCATCAAGCATTCCAAGCCCTGCTCTAAGTATTGGTATAAATGCATAGTTATCTTCATTAAAACTTCCAGTTTCATATTTTTCTATTGGTGTTTCTATTGTTACTTTATCAAGTTTAATATCACTTAGAGCCTCATAACATAAGAACATTGCAAGTTCACCTATTAATTCTCTAAACTCTTTAGTACCAGTATTTTTATCCCTTAATATAGAAAGTTTATGTGTTATTAACGGATGCTTTAACTCATTTACATTTTTCATTATTTCTTTCTCCTTTTACTCTTTGTATTACTACTTTCAAGTTCTTCTTTTATTGCTTCTAAGATATCATCTTTTAATTCAACAGTAAGTTCATCTTTTATATCTTTTTTTAGTTTAATCATATCTGTTTTAGATGGTTTTTCAACTAAACTCGCAACCTTTTTTTCACCTTCAGCAGGTAAGAATAGATTTAAAAGTATACCTATAATTGAAGCTAAACTCATTCCTGATATAGTTAATGAGAAATCACCTTTAGTAATAGCGATTGCCGCTCCTCCAAGACCTAAAACAAGCATACTACTAGCAACTATTACATTTTTTGATTCTTCAAAATTAACACTATTTTTAATTAATACTTTTAAACCATTAACAGCGATAAATCCATATAGGAGAAGGGATACTCCTCCAAGAACTGCACTTGGTATTGTAGATATAAGTGCTGTAAATTTACCTAAGAAACCTATTATTATTGCAAATATTCCTGCAAGTCCTATTACTTTTACACTAGCAACTCTTGTCATACCAACAACTGATGTATTTTCCCCATATGTAGTATTTGCTGGCCCTCCAAGAAAACCTGCCACAAATGTTGCAAGTCCATCTCCAAGAAGTGTTCTATCAAGTCCTGGATCTTTTATTAAATCACGACCAATTATATTTCCAAGTGATGTATGATCTCCAATATGTTCACATAATGTAACTAAAGCTATTGGAACAATAGTAATAAGTGCAGTAAAGTTTAAATTATAATCTTTAAATAATATTTTAAACTTAGGAATACTAAAGAAACTTGCTTCTTTTACAGGTGTAAAATCAATCATTCCCAAGCAAACTGCAACTATATATCCACATATAATTCCAATCAAGAACGGAATAATTTTAAAGAAGCCTTTTGCCTTAGTCATAACAATTGCTGTTACTAAAAATGATACTAAAGCAACTATTAATACTTTAACATCAAGTTCTCCTCCAGCAAGTCCTATTTGTCCAATTGCTGATGGAGCAAGTCCTAAACCAATTATCATTATCATAGGCCCAATTACTACTGGTGGAAGTAGTTTATCAAGCCATTCTTTTCCAACAAATTTTATAATTATAGCTATAATTACATAAACAAGTCCAACTGCCATTACACCAGTCATAGCTCCACTTATTCCACCTTTTAAATAAGCTGCAGCAATAGGAGTAATAAAAGCAAAAGAACTTCCCAAATATACAGGTGACCTTC
This sequence comes from Caryophanales bacterium UBA7476, assembly GCA_002477275.1. GTDB lineage: Bacteria > Bacillota_I > Bacilli_A > RF39 > UBA660 > CAG-417. The sequence continues at coordinate 39,994 of DLOU01000055.1, read as the reverse complement.
CCTTAGTACATAATATATAAATTAATGTACCAATTCCTGAAGTCACAAGTGCAACTGGAATAGTTAGTACTTCTTTACCAGCTGCTGCATTTACAAGTATTGGAACAAGTATTGTAGCTCCAAACATTGCAAATAAATGTTGTAATGCTAAGATGATAGATTTTCCTATTGGTGGCATTTCATTAATGTCGTATGCCATTTTTTGTTTCATGTACACTCTCCTCTCAAGGTGATTTCTTTACAAAAAAAGAGAATATTTCAATAAGAAATATTCTCAAATAATAAATAAAGAAATTAATAATAACATGAATATGAAAGAAACAGTTAAAATATTGTATAGAATCGTTTTTACTCTTTCCTCCATAAACATATTACCACCTCACCTTAATAAAAGAATAATATATTTTTTCTAAAAAGGCAATATTTTTTTTATTAATTTTAAACTCCAACTTTTTCTCTTTCTTTTCTGTTTTCTACAGCCTTATAAGCCTCTTCAATATCATTAAAATAAATTGTTTCATTCTTAAGTTTTTGATAAGTTTCATTACCTTTACCAAGTACTAAAACAATATCTCCTTCTTCTGCTATATCAATAGCTCTTTGAATAGCTTCATGTCTATCTACTACTATTTCATAATTATCATGTGTCTCTTTAGCAGTTGATACAAGTTGATCAATAATATCTCTAGGATCTTCACTTCTTGGATCCTCATAACAAAATATAGCATAACTTGCATTATTTAAAACAGTTTCACCCATTATAGGTCTCTTTAAATAATCCCTTTCACCAGCAGAACCAATTACTACAATAGATCGTTTTATATCAAGAGTATGAACAAACTTAAGTAAATTACTTATACCATTAGGTGTGTGTGCATAATCAATCATGACATAGTATGGTGTGTTCGTATCTAACATCTCAAGACGACCATCAACATAAATATCTTTAAAGTTTTTAACTAGTTCTTCAAACTTAAACCCAAGTGATAAACAAACAAGTAGTGAGCATGCAAGATTATACACATTAAATTCAGCAAGGAGTGGACTTTTAATATCATATTCTTTTCCATCATACTTATATGTAATATCAGTATGAGTTGGATAAACTTTATAAGAAACAATTTGAAGTGTATTATCTTCTCCTTTTCCATAAGTAACTACCTTACCATTACATGCTTCTCTGCAAGTTTCAAATAATTCATCATCATGGTTAAGTACACAATACCCATCTTTCTTTGTATGTCTAAATACTTCACATTTACATTCAACATAGTTTTCAAAACTTCCATGTATATTTAAATGTTCACGTGTTATATTTGTAATTCCTGAAATATCATATTCTATTTCTTCAAGTCTTTTTCTAAAATATGCTTCACTTGATGCTTCCATTGCGCAATACTCGCAATCATTTTCTACAAATTCATTAAAGTATCTATATAAATTATGTGAATCAGGGGTTGTATTTTCAGTATCACCTTTTACATCTTTATAACTATAACCATTAGTTCCTATATAACCACAATTATCTTTACCAATTAATGCTTGAATTACTGTTGTTGTAGTTGTTTTTCCATCAGTTCCAGTTATTCCAATCATCTTTAATTTCTTATCAGGATAATCATAAAATTTAGCACACAATTTTGGAAGTTCTTTATTAGTATCATCAACTTTAATTATTGGAACACTTTTTTCTCCAACATCACGACTAACTACAATAGCAGAAGCACCCTTTTCTATTGCTTCATCTATAAAATCATGTCTATCAGCTTTTACTCCCATAGTACAAACAAATATATCTCCTGGTTCTATTTGTTTAGAATTTATACATATTCTTTTTATTTCTACATCACTAGAAACATCATATAATTCATTTAACTTTTTCATATAATCATAAACCTTTCCATCATCTAATAACATAATACCACAAAAAAGAAATAAAAACATTCAATTTAGTATTTTTATATATTTAATATAGAACACCTAATGTTGATAATAGAATCAAGAGCAACTTTAGTTTTATCAAAAAAAACAATATTTCTATTATATAAATCTATCTTCTTTATAACACCTTTTTTAGAAATATATTTTCCACCACTCTTTACTTTATCTGGTAAAAAATAAGTAATAATAACTTCAGGATTTTCATTAATATGATTAAATATTTTCTTAAATTTATTATTAATAATTTCTTTTTCATTTTCATCTAATTCTTTTTCAGAATAAGTAACTCTTCCCTCATTACTAATTGAGTCACTATATCCACTAAGTGCATCAAACGGAGCAAATTGAAAAGCTCTTTTTTTAAGAGCCATATGAGGATGTCTTAAAGAAATATGATGTTTCATATTTATAATATCACTATAATCATTCATTATGCCCTATGTCCTCCAACTTGATTATTTCTACTAATTGTAGTTCCACCCTCTTCTAAATTCATAGCTTTTAATATAGAATTTTTGCCAAACTTATTTTTTATATACTGTACTACATTATTAATCTTATTTTCTAATTTCATTCTCTCATCCTCTTTTTTATTCTCTTTTTCTAAAGCATCATAATCAGTAAAAATATTATATTGTTCTACCTTCTTATCACTGCAATTTTCATCTAACAAATTATTAAAAGATATATTTATTCTTCTAATAAGTAAATTTTTATTAATAATACTATCAAACAGTTCTAAAGTATTTTTAATTATAACCTTAGTAGACGAAGTATGAATTTCTAACCTCTTAGTACCATGTGCATGTTTTGGGACTCTTCTTCCATAATAATCGATAGTTACTTCTCCTTTATAATTATTACTATCAAATTCGCTTGATAAATTTGATATATCATATCCAATTGTTAAAACAATTGAATCAGTAATAAGTTTTTTTGAAATAATTTTTAGAACTAATAAGTCAGTCATTTCTTTAACAATAAGTCTTGCTTTTTTATAATCATATGGGCACTGTAATACTTGTCCAGAACTTAAACTATTACACTCCGGCTTATAACTTTTTACATCTAAAATAGTGCATGGCTCATATCCCCAAGCATGATCAATCAAAAGTTCTGCATTAACTCCAAATAATTTATATAGAATATCTTCATTATTAATAGAACACCTACAAATATCTCCCATAGTAAACATACCATTTTCTTCTAACTTTTTAGAGTATCCTTTTCCAACTCTCCAAAAATCAGTAAGAGGTCTATGATTCCACAATATCTTTCTATAGCTTACTTCATCAAGTTCTGCAATTCTAACCTTATCTTCATTTTCATCAATATGTTTAGAAACAATATCCATAGCTACTTTAGCTAAATACATATTTGTACCAATACCAGCAGTAGCAGTTATACCAACTGTATCATATACATCCTTTAGTATTTTAGTAACAAGCTGTTTAGGTGTAAGTTTATAGTATTTTAAATAATTAGTAATATCGCAAAAAACTTCATCTATAGAATAAACATATATATCATCTTTAGATAAATACTTTAAATACACATTATAAACTCTAGTACTATATTTTATATATAAATTCATTCTAGGAGGAGCAACCACATAGTCGAGTTTTAAATTTGTATCATGAAGTAATTTTTCATTATCATAAGAAGAACTATTAAATTTATTATTATTATTTTTAACTTTTCTTTCAGCATTAATTTCTTTTACTTTTTGAACAACTTCAAATAATCTCGCTCTTCCAGGAATACCATACGACTTTAAAGATGGGCTTACAGCTAAACATATAGTTTTCTCTGTTCTACTATTATCAGCAACAACTAAATTTGTAGTAAGTGGATCAAGACACCTTTCAACACATTCAACAGATGCATAAAAACTTTTTAAATCTATACAAACATATACTTTATCCATTTTCTCACCACAATTCATATCAAACATTGGTTCTATATAAATAATACATCAAAAGAAAAAAACTTTCAAGTAATTTTATATACCAATTTTTTACATATTTATTATGTAAAAATCTGTTAAAAAAGTATTTATCTATTGAATATGAAACACTTTTCATATAAAATTATATTGGTGATAAGATATGAAAACAGTTGTAATTGGTGCAGGATCAGATTTAGGAGTTCACATAGATGGAGCCCATCTTGGACCTCTTCAATTAATGAATGATATGAAAAGTTTTTATACTGGTGAAATGATAAACTTAATGCAAGATGAACAATTTGTTAAAAGTCGAAATTTATCAGATAAAAAGAAAAACAATGTTGAAATAGAAAAATTCAACACTGCATTATACAAAATAGAATTAGAAAAACTAAAAGAAAATTTATTTCCAATAACACTAGGAGGAGACCATTCAATAGCAGTTGCTTCTGCTCTAGCTGATGCTAAAGTAAATGATGGTAAGGTTGGCTTAATATGGATTGATGCACATACTGATTATAATACTTTTGAAACAACAGTTACAGGAAATATACATGGACTTCCATGTGCAGCTATTACAGGTTGGAAATGTGAAGAACTAAGAACATTTTTTGATGGAGAATGTATAAATCCAAGAAGAACAGTAATAATTGGTGCTAGAAGTATAGATCCATGGGAAGAAGATAATCTAAGATATTCAGGTGTTACAGTCTATTCTACCGAAGACATAAAAACAAAAGGTATTAAAACTATAATTGATGAAGCTTTTGAAATTGCAATGGATAGGAACAAATCAGTACATGTAAGTTATGACTTAGATGTTATCGATCCTGATGTTGCTCCAGGTGTATCAGTTCCAGAAGTAGATGGAATTAGTGAAAAAGAAGCTATGGATATTCTTGAAGAAGTATTAAAACACAATGAACAAATTTCATCTATGGACGTTGTTGAATTTAATCCTTTAAGAGATGAGAATAGAAAAACAGAACAAATTGCACTTAACATAGTAGCAAGAACTATTCAAGTAATAGAAAAAGAAAAAGGAATTTATAATAAAGAAAAAAAATATTAGTTTAATTACTAATATTTTTATTTGAAGAAAAATCTTTTAAGTTTTTTTTCTTTTTTCTTGCTAGATAAAACAGCATAATAATTTCCATCTAATGTTCCGTTATCAAATTTACAAGAAGGGCTAATATAACTTCTTAGTGATTTGAGTAAATACAATTTTTCTTCTCTATCCCTATCATTTAAACTTCCATACATTCCTACAACTATATTACCATGTCCAAAATTATGTATTTCATCCCAATCTTCTAATAATTCTTTCGAATAAGGATTTTGAGTCATATATGTATTAATAGTTTTTTTTGGAACTTTCATTGATAATATCAAAGATGAAGTTGATCTAATAATTGTAGGCTCACCATTTACAACAGCAAAATTAGAAGAAATTACTCTATTTTTTGGAACGCCAATAGGCATTTCAGTTAAAATTGTTGTTGAATAAGGTTTTACAACTGAATCATATTCACCCTTTCCTACTTCAACACAAGAAGAATCTTTATATTCAATATTATTAGTATCTAAAAAATTAGTATAAACTTGCCCCATTTTTTTTATTTCACTTAACCATTCATTAAGTTCACTTAAAAAAGCTTTCGATTTTAAATCTACACTCTTTACTCCAGTTACTGCCTTATATTGTTCTGCTAAACGCTCTATGTATTCTAAATGTTTAGTTTTTTGCATAAAAATCCCCTTCCCAAACAGTGTTCATATACTATCACAAGAAATTATTTTTGTCAAACTTAGATATAGAAAAAAACTTCAGTTAAGAAGTCTTTCTTTCATATTTTTTCTTTGAATTTTCTATATAAGTAGAAAAATCACTTATATCAACAATTTTGTCTTTAAACTCAGGATATTTAAACATTTCATACAATTCACGAGATATACAATCATCATCAGTTAATAAAGAATTTTCTTCATATTCTTCTAAAGAAGTTGTACCCCAATCATTTAACTTAGTAAATTTTACAATATCTACATTGAATCTTTTGGCAAGTTTAATAAAGTTAGGCATATCTGAAATATTATCTTTTTGAACAACAAAGTTGAATTGATAAGATACTATTTTTCCTTCTTTCCTTTTTTCTCCAAGCATTTCTAAATTTTTTAATAATACATCAAAATTACCACGACGTAGTTTTGTATAAACATCTTTTGAAGAAGCGTCTATTGATATAGCTACATAAATATTTTTAAACTTATTTTCTAAAAGTTTCCATTTATTTTCAGTAAATAGTGTTCCATTAGACATTATTTTTATTGTATCTCCAGTTATAGAAGGATCTTTTAAAATCTTTAAATACGTAGGACTAAAAAACACTTCACCTTGCCCTGCCATTAATAAACAAGAATTATTAAGCCATCCAATTTCCTTTAATTTAGAGACTATTTCAAAAGAATGAAAAGATTCAATAATAGATGCTTTATAAAATTCATTTCTACAACTCTTACATTTTAAATTACAAGTTCTATCAATAGAAAGTGTAAGTTGTTTAGGAATTTTTAATGATTTTAGTTCTATATTTTCATTAAATTTTTTTAAATACGGTTTATCATAATTTTTACACATATTTAAAAAACAAAAACAAAAAGTCTTATTCATAGAAGAAAGTTTTAACATTCTTTCAGTATAATTATTATAAACATCTTTTGAAGTAATATTTCCAAATGTTTTTCCTGTCCAAGTTGGACAACATCCCCACACGTCACCATATACATCTATATTTGCTTCTTCCTCAAGTATTTTACAATTTATATCTCTAGGTTTACTATATAAAACTTTAACAAGCATTTGCGTTAAAGTAAGCTCGTTAATGGGAATTTCATTAATTTTTTCTAAGTCTCTAGTACCATTGGCGTCTTCTTCATCAATTTTATCAAAATAATCATATAAATCTTCCATTAAAAAATAATCTTTATGCCTTTTTAGTTTTTTTACATCTGATAAATATTTTAAATCAGAAATAAATAATTTTTTCTTACCATTAAACTCATCAACATTATCAATAAATTCATACTCTTTATCTAAAATAAAGGCTATTTCACGGTTTATAAATGTATTCTTATAAAAAACAAAGTCATAATTATTCATTACACTACTCCTATTAATTCTATTTTGTAGCACTCTCAACCAGTTTTATTTTTTTATTATCATAATCTACTTCAATTTCTGTTCCTAAAGGAAGAATTCCAACAGGATCAGCATGTCCTATATTAACATTATAAATAACAGGAAGATTTTCTTTCTTAAATTCTTTAAGAACTTTACATATTACTTCTTTATACTCATCATAATATTTTTCCATATGCGGTTTTCCTACAACAATTCCTTTAATAACATCAAATATTTTCTGAGCACCTAACCCTCTTAAATACCATAAAATATATTCAGGCTTTGGTTCATCTTCACTTGTTTCAATTAATAATATTTTGCCTTTCCATTCTTCGAGATTAGGCCATACTTCTGTACCTATAATCATTGGAAACACATCTAAACAGCCACCAAGAAGCTTTCCTCTAACGACTCCATTTCCTTGAAGGACCTCATATCCATGCATTTCGTTTTTTTCCTCTAATTTTTTATTAATATTACTTTCATCCCATCCAATAAAATCATCTGACCAAATAGGACTAGACTTTATTTCTAAACCTTTACTATCGTTAAATAAAATATTATTAACAGCATTTATAGTATAGTCAAACATCTTAGTATATTCACCAAATTCACTCATTATACAAGGGCCATAATATGAAACAACTCCTGCTTTATTCATTATAAAATGATTAACAGTTGTATCAGAATATCCCATAAATATTTTAGGATTATTTTTAATAACTTCATAATCTATATAAGGCAAAATTCTAACTGAATCATCTCCACCTATCGCACAAATAATACCTTTTATAGTTTTATCTTTAAATGCGTCCATCAAATCTTTTGCTCTTGCTTCAGGATGATTATAAATATATTCACTTCCCTTAAGTGCATTAGGCATAGGAACTACTTCTAATCCAAAATCATTTTCAAGTCTTTTTTTGGCAATATAATATTTATGTATTAGGTTTTCATCACCAAGTCCTCCCCAAGAAAGACTAACAACAGCAATCTTATCTCCTTTACATAATTTTTTTGGTATTATCTTCATATTATCACTCCTAAACTAATAACAAGTATAACACAAAATACTATTTTATTTAAAAGTTATACTATTATTAAATTCATCAACTATTTTTTTTATATTAATAGAAGTATTCTTTATTTTATATAAAATGATAAATCTAAATACTTTTTTCTTAGAATACTTTATTTCTAAATTATATAATTCATTGAGTAAAGAGATAAATTCTTTATATTTACCTGCAGTTCCAAATATATCATCAAACCATTTTTCTATTTCAGATATTTCACCAGTTATTCTTAATTCCTCAAGAGTTGAAATAAAAGTTCTATTATTAAGTATTTCTTTACAAATATAACTTTGTAAAAAATATGAGTTAGAATTATATTTGTGACTAGTTTCTCCATTTATCGCAAAAATAGTATTTGAAATTGAACTATTATTAGAATCAAAACTTTTAATAATGTTTATTATGTCTTCAGTTTGTTTTGTATTAATTATCTCTTCAAGCACAAATGAAGAATCTTTTTTTATAAATGATAAATCAGTTTTTCTATAAGCTTTATATGATAAACCAGTCCTTAAAAGTAAATATTTATCATCCTCTATTATTTCATTAGTAAAAGAATTAACTGCATGATTGAATTCATGAACAAGAGTATCTAATAGTTCAATCAAACTAATTTTATCATAATTATATATAACCATATGCTTTTCAGATATATATTTATTATTTTTATATTTAGGTACACTTAAATAATATGCTTTTACATGTTCACTTTCTTTATTAGATTTAAAAATAATTATGTTTTTAAAAACATCTAGTATTAATTGTTCTTTTTTTATACCATATTTTATTATAAAAGCAGGAATAATTATATAAAGTAAATGTCTAATATTACTATCATATCCATTAATATCACTTATTTTATCAATAAACTTTTTTTCTCTTTCAATAATTAAATTATTATCCATAAGTATCACCTATTATTCATTTAATAATTTACAATTATGATCATATAAGAATTCATTTATTTTATTTAAATCATATATATGTTCTTTAAAACAAAATCTAATTATTAAATCATATGTAGTATTCATTGGTAAAAAATAAGATGCAGTTTTTAGTAAATCCTCTATACCACTTTCATCAAGTTCCAAAGCAATTCCTAGTAATATAATAGTATCCTTAGAAGGATGATAATCTTTATTACTTCTTATTTTACTAAATAATCTTCTATCAATATTAACTTTATTATACACATCTGAATCTTTTAAACCTCTTTCATCTATTAACTTAAACAACTTAGTTTGAAAAGTATCTTCTTCTTTATTATCTTCTATATAATTATTGATAGGAATAGCATCTTCACATGCAAAACTTTCTGACTCAAAATTTGTCTTTTTTAAAAAAACACCAGCAAAATGTTTTTTGGGTTCTAAATATAATTTTAAATATTCATCTAATTTCTTTTTTATATTCATAAATGTCCCTCCTTGGGCGACCAAATTAATTTCTATCTACGATATTATTATATCAGAAAAGGAGAGATAAGAATGAAAAAATTAGATGTTGTCTTTATATTAGACAAAAGTGGTTCAATGAGTGGAAGTGAGGAAAATACAATAAGTAGTTTTAATGAATATCTAGAAAAGGAAAAGAAAAATAAATTTAAAACTACTATTACAACTATATTATTTAGTGATAAATTTGAATATCTTCATAATAGTATAGATGTTAAAAATGTAAGAAAAATCACTCACAAAGATTACCAAGTTGGAGGATGTACTGCACTATATGATGCATTAGGAAATACTATAAATAGTATTGAAAAAAAAGATACTGACAAAGTATTATTTATAATAATAACAGATGGATACGAAAATGCATCTAAGGAATATAATAATAAAAATATTCGTGAGTTAATAAAAAAGCATAATGAATGGGAATTTATTTATATAGGAGCAGACATAGATAGTTATGCCGCTGGTAACAGCATTGGTATTAAAAGAGAAAATATAGCTAATTATAAAAAAGATGGTATAGGAACATCTAAACTATTTAAAGCAGTATCAAACTATGAATGTGCAATGATGGATGAATCATGCAATGATAATTGGAAAGAAGAATTAGATGAATACATAGAAAAAAATATTAAATAATAATTAAAAATAAAAGATATAAACATATCTTTTATTTTTTTATTAAAACTATTTATAAACTTTTAAAATACTATAACCATCATCAGTAGAATTAAAAAATTGAATATAATGTAAAATTATTTTCTTACGGCCATCATATGTATCATCAGTACTTTTATTGTTTAAACATACATTCTTATCAAATCCATTATTATTATCCACTACATACTCGTATTTATATTCTAAATTTTTGATTAAAGAATAAGAAATTTCGCTAGAATTATAATTTGCTATTTCATTAAAAAGTGTGTAATCATCAGTAACATATATATCAAAATTAAAATTCAAAATAGCATTTTCAAATTCTTTCTTATATTGCAAATAAAACTCATTAATATAACTAGAAATATTATCATAAACATTAGATACATTTAACGCATTAGTATTAACTACTAATCTATAATCATATGAATCATATAATGTTGTATTAACTGAATTATTGTTCTTATCCATATATAGACTATAACTAAGATTATTTTTTTTCATAAAAGAATCAACAAAATTATTAAGTTCTTTTTGATATTCTAAATGTTTTTTAGTTATTTTATATGTTTCTATATATTCTACATCATGATATTTATTTTCTTTTGTATTAGTGTATGGATCGGTATATGATGCATAAAATTCCATGTTATTAGAATCATAACATTTAAAATAATATATATGCATCTTTGATATATTCATCATATGCACATGAACCATCAAGGTTAAAACCACACTGTGAAATTTGATTTTTGCTTTTAAGTTGTAATGTGAATTTTGTACTATATTTTTTTTCAAGATTGCTAATTATAAACCTTTCTACTTCAATATCACTTAATCGTTTAGAATAATCAACTTCTCCAACTTTCTTATCACTACAACCTGTAATAAAAAATATAGTAAATAATAATACTAAAAATATTTTTTCTTCATATTCTCACCTTTTTTTCATTACAGATTGACCTAATAATTCACTAAATTCAACTTCATCTATTCCAAGTAATTCAAATAATTCTTTTCTTTTTCTTTTTGCCTCTTCAAATCTTTTAGAAATACTACTCATAGCATGAGCTTGCTCAGCTGTAACTTTAGTTTTCCTATAATTATGATCAATATCATCTAAATCATCTAGCATTTCTTCAAGTTCATCCTCATGTTCACCTGTATTAAAAAGTTCTCCACCATTATCAAGTCCTTCCCATCCATAATAAGGTGTTTCAATACTTCTAAATTTGCTCATAAAAATTCCTCCAAAATAAATATAGCATAAGAAGTAATTGAGGTCAAACAACAAAAAAACATGTAGTTACATATTCTTAAAAACATAATGGTATCTAAATTTGAATAGAAATAGCGAACTATTAATTAATAGAATTTTCGAATTTAAATGGACCTTAATATTTACCCATAAAAATAACACCTCACTTTATCGAGATGTCAGTTTATATTTAATTGTATTATATTTCATTATTTTTTATTTTAATTATTAAAGTATTAGCAAGCTTAATAATTTCCTCTTAGACATTTTTTTAATTTTCTAAAATATCATTAAGTATTACATTCGATTCAAAAATTTCATATTTTATACCATTTTACATATTTCTTTTAATTCAAATATAATTGCAGCTTTATTAAAGTAATTTAAAAGAACAAATTCTGATTGGGTTACTATAAAAAGTAATCTTTTTCATTCATATATTTAACCTCATATGAAATTTTAAAAAAATACAAATAAAAAAATAAAGAACTAATAATTATCAGTTCATTAAATTACATAAAATGGTGTCCTCGATTGGAATCGAACCAACGGCCTATCGCTTAGGAGGCGATCGCTCTATCCTACTGAGCTACGGGGACATAGCACAATTAAATATTATCATAAAAAGAGAAAAAAAACCATACACTTATTAAAAAAACGACTTTAAAAGTCGCATTATCTTATTTTGATTAATAAAATTATAAAGATAAAGTTAAGTGCAGCTTGAAACTCAGAATTAAGACTATATGTTCTTTCATAAACACTAGCAACATCATCAATAACATCAACTATCCAACTTTCTTTATATTTAGGAAGTTCTTTAGTAACTGGAAACATGTGTTTAACAATAATATCTGCTTGTAAATCAGAAATATCAAAATATTTCTTCGCATTCATAAGTGCTACACTTGGATGATTTTTTAAAGCATCAGACATTTTCTGTTCTTTAACTTCATCCGTAAAGAAATCATGAAGAAGCGCAGCTCTTGTAGCTTCAACATAATTTAATCCTAATTTTTTAGTAGTTTTAAACGTATAATAAGATACTCTAAGAGAATGATTAAATCTAGTAATTCCATGATGCCTAATAGTTTTCAACTTATTAAAATGAGTATTACCTAATATATCTTCTATAATTGAATAAAACTCATCATCCTCATAAAATTTTTCTTCCTTTAAATTCTTCATTTAATTCTCCTTTGTATCTAATAATCTACTAAATGATAACATATTTTTACCATTATTTCAATTTATCAGAGAACCAAATTGTAAATAAAGTGTCAACTAATTTCCTTTAATAATTTTTCCATCTCATCCTGTTCTTGAATACTTGATTCATTATTTTGAAGTTCTTTATCAAACCATGCGGGAAGTGATTCCTCTTTTTTTTGAACATACTTCTTAGTAGTTGTCGTTGATTTATTATCAATAATTTTCTTTAATTTCTTATGTTCTTTTTCAGTAACTCTCATAGCATCTTCAACTGTTTCAACTTTTAATCTTTTCCATTGTCCTACTATTGTTTCTATATAGTTTTTACTAAGTTTCTGATTATTAATTTTTAAAACATAAGAAATTAAAACATTAACAACACCAGGATTAAGTTTCTGTTCTATAAGTAAATTTTCTATTAATCTTAAATCCCTACTTGTAGGTTCTGCTCCTTTATATTGAGCTTTTAAATAATTATAAGGAGTTGTATTTTCAAAAGTATAAACCATCTTTGCCCATTTCGAATTATCTCCAGCAGGTTTCTTTAAATATTCTGGTTGTTTAGAATAAACAAGTGTAGGAAGACTACCTGTATTATCAAGTTGATAAACATTTCTACAATTCTTTCTTAATAAAGTTTTATCAACTAACCCCTTCTCATTTATAGAATCTCTAACTAAATCTTGCATATGAAACTGATCAATATGATATGTATATACTAAACTATTAATAAGTTCTTTAACATCATCAGTAAAACACTTATCATTAACCATATCTTTAGGAATACTTGATATTAGCATATCAAAATCTATACAATCATTAAGTAATATATTTGAAGAAGATTTACTAGCTATATCACTAATAACTATTTCACTTCTTCCAGGTACTGAAGAAAAAACTTCATCAAAACTTCTAGTTATATCTTCATAATCTTTTAAAATAATTCTAGGTATTCTAAATACATTTAATAATTTATTATACTCATTTTTACCAAGATTATTATATAAAACAATATTAAGTATAGGATGATTAAAAAAGTCATTAGCACTAATTGGAGAATAAAGTAAATAAACATAATTGTTAACATTATCTTGTCTAAAATATGTTTTAATAAGTCCTACTCCCTCTAATTTTTCTCTAGCTACAACTATATCATCAAGTTTTAATTGCATCGTAGCCATTAAATGATGGTGTGTAAGTTCATCACTTCTTACTTCCTTTTTATCTAAATCATCAATTAAAGTAAAATAAAGACTTACAGCTGCAAATCCTATAATCGGTTGATAAAGCATAGTAATAATTTTTCTATCTTCTTCATTTAAAACAGTCTTATTAATAACAACATAAGTATCAGCAGGTAAAATAGTTCTATGCATAAACATACCTCCAAAGAATAATTGGTAATTAATATTATAATAAAAAAAACACTTTTTTTAAAGTGTTTAAGTTAATAAATTTATAAAATCTGCTGGTGTAAAATGTAAAAAATAAATTATAAAAAATGCAAGTAATAAAAATGGTCCAAATGGAATCATATTAGTCTTATTTTTTATAAGAACAATTAATGAAATTGGTAAAGCTATAATACTACCTAAAAATATAGTTAAAACTCCCCCAAAAGGTTCTAAGGCTAACCCAAATAAGAATAATAGTTTTACATCTCCTCCACCAAGAGATTCTTTTTTAAATAATATTTCACCAAGAAGCATCGTTAAATACATAACAAAAAATAAAAATACTGCAACACATAAATGATAAAATAGATTTCTTATTCCACCATTTGCAAACTGTAATACTAAAAAGAATACTGAGTAAACTATAATAATTTCATCAGGAATAATATAATAGTTAACATCAGTTACTAATACAATTATAAACAAAGATGAAATCAAAAGGGAAAAAACAAGTTCAACACTAAAACCAAACTTATAAAATGAAATACTAGAAAGAAGTCCCCCTATTATTTCACAAATCGGAATAAGTATAGATATTTCTGTTTTACACTTTCTGCATCTTCCACCTTGAAATAAATATGAAAAAATAGGAATTAATTCATAAAATTTTAATTCATGATCACAATTATCACATTTAGATTTTCCCTTAACAAAATCAATTTTTTTTGGAAGTCTCATTCCCACTACACATAAAAAGGAACTAATTATAGCACCAAATATATAGAATAGTATTAAATACATTTTGTTCATATTAGCTCCTAGCTTATTTGATTATAGATATCAAACATTGGTGTAACAATAGAAAGAAGTAAGACACCTACTATTCCAGCTAAAATTATAATCATTGCTGGCTCTATCATACTTTTTAATTGATTAGTTGCAGTCTTGTGAAGCATTTCATAATGTTCTGATACTTTTTCCATCATTAGACCAAGTTGTCCTGTATTTTCACCTGTAACAAGCATTTGATAAGCAATTTCAGGGAAAGCCCATTCACCTTTAAATGCTTCAGATACAGGATCACCTTTAGAAAGATTTGTCATTGTTTTATTAATAATTCTCTTATATATTTCATTACTTGTTATCTTTTGAAGTATTTCCATAGAATCAGTTATAAATACACCATGATTTGTAAGTGAAGCAAACGTTTTAGTGAAATTATATACTTCTTTATAGATAATTATATTTCCTATAACTGGGAAATGCATCAGAACCATCTGGATAAATGATCTAAATGATTTTACATTTGAATAACAGTACCAGAATGAAACAACAACTGCAAATAATACAACAAGTAAAATTATATAATTATTTTTCAGGAAATTACTCATTCCAATAACAACAAGTGTTATTGTAGGAAGAGATGCTCCTTGATCCTCATAAAGAGAAACAAATTGAGGAACTAAATATAAAAGCATAAAAACTAAAACACCAATTGCAAGAATTATAACAATAACTGGATATGTCATTGCACTTCTCATTTCTTTTTTTACTGTTTCTATTGATTCATAGTATTCAGCCATATCATCAAGTATTGTAGGAAGATCACCTGTCATTTCAGCTGTTCTAACCATATTTACTAACAATGCAGGGAAAACATTTTCTTGCTTATCCATTGCATCACTTAAGTTATCTCCTCTAAGTAAATCATAAAGTAAAAGTTGATAGGCTCTTCTTTGAGCAGGTTTTGTTGACTGGTGTGAAAGAATTTTTACAGAATCAACAAGTGGAATACCAGCTTTAATGTATGTAGATAATTGAGTTAAGTCAAACGCTAAGTCTCCAGCAGCAATTTTAGTACTAATTATAATATCAACATCATATTTTTTCTTAAGATTAACTTGAATATCAGTATATCCTTGAACCTCAAGTAAGTGTTTACAATCATTAACACTCTCTGCTTCAAAAATTCCAGTAATTTTTCTACCACTAGCTGTCTTAGCAGTATATCTAAAAGGAAACAAAGGTCTATCACTATGCCTATTACCGTTTTTTGCAGAATTAGTTTTATTACTTGCTTTATTTCCAAAAAAACTATTTTGCGATGATGCACTATTTTTATTTTCTTCACTCATAACAAAGCACTCCTATCTTCTATTATTTTATCAAATAATTCAATAAAAAAAAAGATAATTATAAAACTTTTTTTAAGTTTTTCATATAATAAACTAAGGAAGTGAGCAAAATGTATAACAACCCTTTTCTTTATAATAGTTCTGGGTTATTAAAGCCCGGAATAATGAATACACTAAAAAATATTAATTGGAGTACTTTCTTAGGAAATGCCAATAAAACTCTTGGTGTAATAAATCAAGCTATACCAATTGTATATCAAATAAAACCGATTATAACAAATGCAAAAACAGTTTTTAAAATTGCAAATAGTTTAAAAACCACTAAGCAAGAAAATAATAAAACTGAAAATATAACTACTTTAAAAAATGAAGTTAAACAAGAAAAATCATACTCACCTATTTTTTATCTATAAAAAATATCACCATAAAGTGATATTTTTATTTAACGTATTTTTACTTTTTCTACAAGTGGATTTAATTTAGTATAAACGTTCATATCCCAAAGTCTTCCGTTTACATAATATGATTGTATTCTTTGTCCATTATATTCTGATATTTGGTCAAATAAAGCTTGTGATTTCTTATTAAAACCAAACACTTTTGATGTTACACTTGCATACCCTAAAGCAAAAAGTTCTTCATAAAATCTATTAGTAACAATCGTGCCAATTCCTTGTCCTTGTTTTTCAGGAACAATTGCCACTTCAATTTCACAATGTTTCTTATACTTATCTTGTCTTAATATATTAATAAACCCAATAAAGTTATCATTTTTATCTAAAACAATATAACTATAATTCTTTAAAGCTTTATATAATCCATATTTTTCATTACCAATTTGAGGAAAATATTTATCATCTCCAAGTGGTATTGTAAAATTATCTCTATTGGACATTGCTTTTGAAAAATCTTTTAAGACACTTTTAAATAGTTTTTCATCTTCAATCAAATCAGGTCTAATCATTTTATAACCATCATCAAGTAGAATCATATCAGACATTTCATCACGATTAGTATCAAATATACGTTTATCAACATATACTTCATTCTGTATTGCAAGCTTATTTGTAAGAATCTGCGGAGTATGTTGAAACATCAAAAGGTTTCCAGCTAAAACTAAATCAATATCACCAAAAGGAACAGTACCATAATAAGACATATTACTTTCATTAAGTGCACTCACTAAAGTACTTTGACCAGCACCTATTTCATAATTAATACTCCAAATATTATCTTTATGTGCATAAGAAAGATAATCATCAATTAATTTGGCAATAAACTCAGCATTAAAGTGTACCATGTCTTTACTCAAATAAATTTTTAGATCAGCTCTTTTATTTGTTCTAATAAGATTGGTTAAACCAATAACTCCAAATACTATTCCATTCATAGAAAGAGTTACAGGAAGAGCAAGCTTAGGCATATCAGGATACATTTCTTTATATATACTTAATGTTTTTTCATCTATACCTGGAGTAATATATTTAGATCTAATTATATTACTTTTTTCTTTTTTTGGTTTTTGATCATATTTTTTTATATTAATACACTCATATAAATAATTTTTATAAACTTCTAAAATTTCATTTTTATCAGAACAATTTACATCATCAAAAGTCATAAAAACAATATCTGCTTTTTCATTTTTAGCATCAACATTCTTTACTCCAATAAATCCAACATAATTACCATCTTTATCTACAATTGAAGCACGATATGTAGTTGGCATTTGTTTTAAATACTCAACAACCTCTTCTCCTGTAATATTCTGTTTATCAGTTATCAATTTAGAAGATTCATCTATAAAAGCATCAAAGCTTCCTATTTCATAATTTTCCGTTTCTAGTTTTTTTATAAACTTATCCATACTAATCCCCCCACAATGTTTTTTATTATATCATCATTTCATTAAATGTCTACTTTTTAGTATATTTTTCTATAAATTCTTTTTTATATTCTAACAAATTATCATTCTTTATTGCTTCTCTAATTTCTTCAGTAAGTTTTATTAAGAAACGAATATTATGAATTGAAAGAAGACTTCCTCCTAAAGATTCACCTACTGTAATTAAATGACGAATATAAGCTTTAGTATAGTGCTTGCATGTATAACAATCACATTCTGGATCAATTGTAGTAAAATCTCTTGCAAATTTAGCATTATTTAAATTAATTTTTCCATGTCTTGTAAAAGCTTGACCATGGCGTGCAATTCTTGTAGGCAAAACACAATCGAAAATATCTACTCCACGTTCTACACCTTCTAAAATATCAAGGGGTTCTCCAACTCCCATTAAATACCTTACTTTATCTTTTGGAAGATACGGAACTGAATAATCTATTGCTTTATACATGTCTTCTTTACTCTCACCATCATTAGCAACTCCACCTATGCTATAACCATCAAAATCCATCTTAACAGTTTCTTCTGCAGAAAAACGTCTTAAATCTTCATGAGGTCCACCTTGAACAATTCCAAATAAGGCTTGATTAGGATTAGAATGAACATCTTTTCCTCTCTTAGCCCATCTTAAAGTTCTTTCCACACTATTTTTTAAATAATCATAATCAGCACTGGCAGGAGGACATTCATCAAAACTCATAGCAATATCACTATCTAATTTATTTTGTATCTCAATAGATTTTTCTGGAGTTAAAAGAAGTTTTTTACCATCAATATGGCTCTTAAAATGAACTCCTTCTTCAGTAATATCTTTTTTCTTATTTTTAGCAAGTGAAAAAACTTGAAATCCACCACTATCAGTTAAAATAGGTCCATCATAATTCATAAATCTATGAAGTCCGCCAGCTTCATTTACAATATCCTCACCTGGTCTAAGCCACAAATGATATGTATTTGCAAGTATAACTCCACTATTACATTCTTTTACTTGATCAGTTGTAAGCCCCTTAACAGCAGCTCTTGTTCCAACAGGCATAAACATAGGAGTATCAACTTCTCCATAATTAGTTTTAATTTTACCAAGACGTGCTTTTGTATTTTTTTCTTCTTTTATAAGTTCATACTTTATTTTCATAAAATACCTCCAACAAAACATTCCTTCAATAATTATACAATATTTATTAATTTTTTCAATATATTACTCTTTTTATAAATAGTTATAAGTTTCAAAATTTAAAATTACTTTCTTCACTTCAAAATTATTAACTAAATTAATTGCTTTTCTCATATAATCATAATCTCCATGTGGTGATATACGTTTATGCATACGAATTTAGGCAAAGAAAAAAATGCCTTTTGGCATTTTAATTTATCTTTTTTTAATACTATCATCTTGAATAATAGAATTTTTATAGTTGTCATATAAAACATCTATTTGTGGTTTTAAATCTGGGAAAGCACTACATATGCTTATATAGGAGCAATCAACATATTGTTCATGATCTTGATCATATAACTGTCTTTGTATTCTATTATTAAATATTTCTATCAAATCATTCGGTTCATAATGATAATCATAGCTAAACTCTTGAGCTAATTCATTTATTTTTTGTAATAGATTTGGATGCAAATAAACTAATCTATCAAATTCATTTTTTGTAAATTCTTTGTTCATTTTATATTTATATCTTCTCCATTTATCTAAAATGTCAGAACCATCTTGCTTAAAGCCAGCTGGTTTATTTGGATACCTATATATTTTTACTAATCCTTCCCTTTCAGCATTAAGTAGTCCTTCATAAACATTTTCACAATATTCTTCATTTACTACGTCAACACCTACCTCTGAAACAACTTCTTCAAATCCTGTATGAATATCTTTAAAAGTTTCATCTGAAAACGAATATATAGATGAACTATTGGAAAACATTTTCTCAAAGGCTCCTGGTATATTTTCAACTATTTCCCATGGCCCATTTTTATCAGTATTAAAGTGACCAATATCATAAGTTAAATCATCCCCACATCTACCACTAAAGTTTAATGCTAAAACTTTTTCTGGTGTAGCATATACATAAACTCCATGTGTGGATTTTCTAGGCTCTAATCTTTTAATTCCATGTTCCTTACTCCCGTGGTAAACAATCCCCATATAATCACATCCTATACTTATTATATCACACTAATTCATATTCTCTAACATCAATTCTTTCATCGAAAATATCTTATGCATGAATCAATGCCTCCATGTGGTGACATACGTTTATGCATACGAATTTAGATAAAGAAAAAGAATTATTATATTAATAATTCTTAATAATGACTATAATTTCTTCTTTTATAATTATCTATTATTTGATAAACTTCACCATAATCTACACTTTCATATAATTTAGCTTTTTCAAAAGGATCATTTACTTGAGACAGTTTATCGAAGTAGGAAACTGATTTTTCTATCATTTTACTAGATATCAATTCATACAATTCAGCTTCTCTATCGCCTAATTTATCAGTTAGAAAAATTTTTTTCTCAGGGATTGAAACAAATGTTAATTCGTCCATTACCTCTTTTCCAATTATTTGCTGTAGTCTTTTTGCTATTTCTACTTCTTTTGAATAACCATAGGCAGCAATTTTTATGTTATTTTTTTGCGCTAACTCACGTGTCTTCAACTCATTAATACCCTCTTCTAACGGTGTACCACCTTGACTACCACAAATATGCATAGCCTCATGTAATAAACTTTATTCAAAATAATCATATACACTTAAGCCAGCTTCAATTACGTAATTTATATATTACATATATGTTGTATTTGTATCTAGATAATCCTCAATATTTCTACCACTATTTAGTTTTGTTCCATAATTCTTGTGTTGTTTTAATAGTGGAAAGATTTGATAAGCAGATTTAGGCAATAATAATATACCACTCGTATAACAAACGTAATTGTATTTGAAGGATTAAATTTTACTATTTCAGAATTAGAATTTATTACATTTAATATTTTTTCTGTATTACAATTGGAATAATTATTCAAAATTAATTTAATATACTCTAAAAGCAATTCCTTAATTTTTAAAAAATCTTGTTCCATTTTATCACGTCCTATAGTTATAATATCATATCCTTTTAATATTTAAACTTAATATAATATTAACAAATTCTTCATGTGTGTATTCTCTCATTTTTTTATATTCCATAAAATAACCTCTAATAACTTATATAATTATATTCATATTTTTATAATTTACAAAATACCTTTTAATTCATCTATGTTTCTTATTTCTTTATACTCATCTTGAAAAATACCTTTACGATTATAAAATATTGTTTCTATTCCAATAGAGACAGGTAACTTGATATCCATATCAATATTATCGCCAATAAATATATAATTATTGATGTTATTTCCAACAATTTCTCTTAAACCTTTCATAGATGGTTTAACTGGTAAGACATCCCATCCTAGAACCTTACTAAAGTAATTATCTATCTTATTAATTTTTAATCTTAGTATTTGATTATCTGTAAACCAATTCGTATATGCAATCAACTCATATTTATTAGATAAATATGCTAATATATTCTCAACAACTTCAATATTTTTAAGAGGAATTTTTGCATATATTTCTAATAATTCATCACATTTTTGTTCATCAAAGTCAAGTGACAATTTATCATTAATGTAATCTATAAAAAATTGCTTTGTTATATATATATCAGGATTATTCTTTTCTATTGTTCCTATAGTTGAATATAATTCTTTAGCTGATACATTCAAGCTATATTTATCTATAAAAAAATTGTATGCATCTATCCATTCGTCAGATATAAATAATAAAGTGTTATCTAAATCAAATATTATTTTCTTTAATTCATTATATTTAGCATTAGTAACAAATTTTATTACTTTTTCTCTATCTTTTTTACCGGTTTCATTTTTGCATCCACTATTAACATCTACACCATATGGTTTAGCTGTTTCAATTGCAGTTTTTACATTATCAGGATTTAGTCCGCCAGCTAAAAAAGTCGGTTTATTTAATAATTTTATTAATTCACCACTTTTATTCCAATCATGCGTAAGCCCAGTACCACCTACTTGATTTGTTTTTAAGTTAAAACTATCTAATAAATAATAATCCGCATATATCATTTTTTTATAATCTGTACAAATAGTTCCATCACTTGCTACATGGATTAATCTAACTAATTCTATATTTGGTAATTCTTTTTTTATTTTTTCTACTTCACTTTCATCAATATCTGAATGTAATTGAATTATATTATTTCCAATATATTTTGTTAATCCGATTATTTCATCTGCATTTGTTAAATGTGTAACTAATGATACATCACACCTCTTATTTACATATTCGCATATTTCTTTAGCTTTTTCTTTATCAACAAAATCATTACTAGCATGTTCTTGTCCAACTAGAATTCCTATTATATCTGCTCCTGCATCTATACACATTTGAGCTTCTTCTACACTTGTATTAGCACATATTTTTACTTTCACAATTCTTCACCTATATTCATTATATCATACTAATTCATATTCTCTTGCGATAATCCTATCATCCGAGCAATATTTAATCACATATTCATTGTCTTGCTTGCAAATTATAATACCAACCGTATCATTTTCTTCTATTGTTTTAACATTTTTATCAATGTAATTCATATATGTCATTATTTGACCTGTATGTTCTTTCTTTAGTTCAGTTACTTTTAATTCTACTACTACATAACATCTATATTTGATGTTATATAAAAGTAAATCTATATAATTATATAGATTACCTATTTTTAGTCTATATTCGTTTCCAACATAGGTAAACCCAATTCCTAATTGTCTTAAAAAGTCATCAATATTATTTAATATAGCTTGCTTTAATGCGTATTCTGAAAAATTATCTTTTAACATATTTGATTTTATAACAATCGGATTTGGAATTAAATCATTGACTTTCAAGTCTTTTGATTCAATAAGTTTAGTTTTTGTTTCATTACTTAATCTATCATATTCATGATTTCTTATTCTTTCTTGTAGTTGTCTTTTTGATAAATTATTTTTTTCACAAATATCTATATAATACATAATTGCATCAATATTTTTAATTGTTAATAATTCTCTATAATGACTCCAACTCAATTTTGAACCCAGTGGGTTCAATTTTTTATTACTAAATACTTCAAAAAATTTTCGCATTCCATAAAGAGTTCTTTCATTATATTTTTTTCCAACTTCGACTATTAATTTTTCTGCATATTGTTTTATTACATTTTTACCATACTCTTTACCTGCTTCATTTAAAAGTCTTCCAATTTCGAAATATACATTAACTTTATGTCTATCTTTTGAATAGTCTTTAGCTCTATCATATATTTCACTTTTTATTAATTGTTCTTTTATCTCGTTATAATAATTCATATCTACTCCTCTCATAATTGTGCACCCACTGGGTGCACTTTTTCCTATGAACTACAAGTCTCTATTTTTAATTTATTATTTTTTATTTTAAACATAATACTCCCATCTTGGTCTGTTCTATATATTTTTGTATCTTTTAAGTTTTCTAATGTTTCTTTATTTGGATGACCATATTTATTATTTTCTCCAACTGAAATAAGTGAATATTTTGGTCTTATAGTTTCAATAAATTCTTTACTACTACTTGTATTACTTCCATGATGTCCTACCTTTAAAATATCTACATAACCAATATCATAATTATTAAGAATATATTCTTCACTTCTAACACTTGCATCACCCATAAATAATAATTTAACATCTCCACATTCTCCATATAGAATAGTACTACTATCATTTTCATCATTTAAATCAGTGTTAATAGAAATAAAATTAAAATTGCCAACAGAAAAAGATGAACCTTCATATAAAATAATACTATTACTTCTTTTAATAATCTTTTTCTCATTATAATTAATATATCCTTCATTAATAAAAACATTATCTACTTTAAAATTATCTATAATATTAATAGCCTCACCTAAATGATCAAAATCGCCATGACTAAGTTCTAAAAATTGAAGTTTTTTAATACCCATCGATTTAAAAAAAGGAATTAAAG
Organism: Caryophanales bacterium UBA7476; assembly: GCA_002477275.1. GTDB lineage: Bacteria > Bacillota_I > Bacilli_A > RF39 > UBA660 > CAG-417. The sequence continues at coordinate 15,727 of DLOU01000055.1, read as the reverse complement.
AGTTTTCTGCAATACTACTTTCATTTTCTTTTTTCATCCAAGATTCACTATAATGATTTACTTTACCACCGGTATCAATAAGCATATTAGTATTTTTAGAATGAATAAGTATCGAATCACCTTGTCCAACATCAAACATATAAATATAATCAAAATCAAAAATGTTATAAAAATTATAATGAAGTACAATCATTGTTATAAATATAAGTAAAAATAATCTTTTCCTATATCTATAAAATAAATATAAAAATAAATAATAAAAAACATAAAAAATAATATTTAATTTAGGAATTATTATTCTTCCAAAATTAATACTACTTATATATAAAGAAGTTTTTTCTAAAATAATTATGAAAAAATTTAAAACATAATCAACAGGATAAAGAAACAATGAAATAATAGATAATGGAAATAAAATAGTATTAACAAACGGAACATAGAAAAGATTGTAAATTATACTCATAAAATTAATTTCATAAAAATTATATAAAGTAATTGGTAAACTAACTAAAAAAGATATTAACGATGTTAAAAATAAAGATACAAAATATTTTTTGTTATCAAGTATTTTACTACACATAATAAGAGCCATACTAATTACATATGAATACAAAAAACCCAAATCATAAATAAAATATGGATTAATTAATAATGTTATAGATAAAGTTAGTAGGAATAAATTTAAATTACTAATATAAAAATAATTATATTTATTAATAGAAGATAATAAAAAAAATAGTACTGCTCTAAGAATAGCTGGAGGGCTTCCTGTTAAAAGCATATAAAAAATAATAAAAATATTTACTAAAATATATCTATTTCTTTCTTTTATTTTTATTTTTTCTAATAATTTTATAACAACGTCAGCTAAAACTGTTACTTGTGTTCCAGAAATAGCAAAGAGATGACTTATACCATTTTTTCTGAAACTTTCTATTACATCAACTGAAACAAAAGTCATATCTCCAAGAAGAAGCATCTTTATATATGATCCAGATTTAAAATAGTTTAAATAGTTAAGTATTAAATTTTTAATTTTATAAAAAAAATTAATTTTCTTATTTTCAATAATAATATTATCAGTTTTAAATAAATAATAAATATGCTTAACTTTTAAGTAATTACTATAAGAAAAAGTATTATCAACTCTACTATCCTTAACATTTAAAGCTTCTCCTGAAAGTTTAACAGAAAAACCTAACTTAATACTATTTTTTATATTAGTAAGTTCTTCGATATTTTTAAAATAATAATAACATTGAACATTTTCATTATTTTTAATTTTTAAATTGAAACTCATAACATTACCATTATATTTAATACTAGTAATAACACCGGAAATATTATTATCAGATAAAGAAATCACACTCTTTTTTGGAAAATTAAATCTAATAAGTGTAATTATTATAGTAAGAAGTAAAAGAAGATAAAAAAAACTATTCGATAGTAATATTTTCCTTAATCTGATCATAAAGCCCATCACCTATACCATCAACATTTTTTAAATCTTCTATGCTTTGAAAAGGTCCATTACTATTTCTATAGTCAATTATATTTTTTGCCTTAGATTCGCCAATACCAGGTAAAGTTTTTAATTCATCAACTAAAGCAGTATTAATATTGACTAAAGAAGAATTGGTACCAGTTGTATCACTATCTTCAATACAAGCATCATTAACAAGAGAATCACTATCTTTTCTAATACACTTGTTGGAAACTTGTTTTTCAATTTCTTTTGTCTTTTTAAAATCAGCAACTTCTTCTTTACTATAAATAATAATAACCATTTCATCTTTTATTTTTTTACTTAAATTAATAACAGTAGTATCAGCAAACTCTGTTAATCCACCTGCTTTATTAATGACATCAATAACCCTGCTTTCTTTTTCTAACTCGTATATACCAGGAGAAACTATCTGTCCTTTTATATCAACTTTAATAAATTCACGAGGAGTTTCAACATTTTTTGTAATAGATTTTTTCTTTTCTATAACTACTTTAGTATTTTTTGATTTGACACTTTTTTTCTTAAAACTCTTTTTATATACAAAAAAAGAAATACTAGATAAAAATAATAAAAGAGCAATACATATAATGATAATTTTTCTATGTCTATAATGAAAAGACATATCACCACCTCCATATGTATTATTAGAAATTAAAACTAAAAAAAACAAAAAAAGAGCAAACTAATGCTCTTTTTTTATTTTAATATTATATCTTTAAACAATTCAAAAACATATTCCTTTTCTTTTTGATCATAGATAATCTCAAGTGAAATTTCATCATCTTCAATAATTTCTTTAGCAAATCTAAACTTAACGGGTTTAAAATTACTTACAAGGCATAAGTATGTATCTTTATTATCTACAACTCTAGAACAACAAATATATTCTTCATTATTATCTAAAGTAATTACATCGCCTTCTATTACACTATTCATCCAATCACCTCTATCTTCTTCCAAATCCAATTTGTTCATCTTCAGGATCAAAAGCAATTTTATCAGTTTCAAAAGTTAAACCAGGCCATTCAAAATCAGATCTTGCATAATCCCATACTGAACCAGGTCTAGTAGCAGTGTATCCTTCTAATCCAGCTATATTATAAAATTCTGGTTCTGATACTTCAAATTCTTCATCTTCTCTTCTATATGTAAGAGGTATACCTATAATTGAAACTCCTGCAGCAAGTAATGCTTCTAAAAGATTAATATTAGAAAGTTTCCAATTAAGTTTTCTCTTTCCATCAACACCTTTTTTTACTTGAGTTGTTGATGAAGTTTTAATATCAAAAGCATCAACTCTATATGTTTCTCCATTTGATGCAGTAACTAAATCTCCTACTTTATAATAAGAACCATCTGATTTTTTAAAATTAATTGTAGCATTATTACCATTTTCATCAACAAATGATATAATTCCATCAAAATCATCTTCATGTCCTTTAACTTGTTGTCCATCAACAACATGAACATTAATTTTTTGTAAATCTGGTTTTTCATCTTCAGTTACATTTTTTACATAATCATTATAGTCTATCCATCCAGTAACAGGTCCACCAATATGAACATGAACTTCAAGTTCTTGAGGAGCCACACCTAATGAATTAGCAACATTTTCAATTTCTTGTTGAATATTAACTCCTTCATCATAAACAATATCTTTATTAACACCATCATAGAATATAGAAATATATTCAATTTTATACTCACCATCTTGTCTTAAATCATTTCCAATATAACCCTGTCTATCACCACCATCATTATGATTATGATAACTAGATTCAAAATACTCAGTACCTTTAGGAATTTCAACAGTATCACCAGTTTTTAATTCATCAACAACTCTTTTAACTGCGTCTTCAGGATTCTCTAAAACTTCTTCGTTAACTTGTTGCATCACAGAGTAACTAGCAGATGTTTGATCAATTTGTTTTTCAACATTCTTACCTTTTGATCCAGAAAAACCTAATCCCGCTGCAATTGTCATAACAGCACTAACAACTAGAGGCCATAATCTAAATCTTGAATGTCTTCTTCTTAAGATACCTCTTCTTTCATTTTTTGTTTGTGGAGTTTTAGTTACAGGAATAGGAAAATTATCATTTTCTTTTTTCTTATCATCATCTTCTGGTTTTAGATAATCATCTAAACCTTTTTTGATGTCATCTTTTGTAAATGAAATTATAATACCATCAGAATCAACTGTATATTCAGATTCATTATTATTAGCATTATTATCATTTTTTTTGGTTTTATCATTTTCTTTACTATCCTTACGGCCATTTAGTTCAGTTATTAAAGCCCAATATTCAACATACAAAGGGTCATCTTCACTAAGTTCATCAAAGAAAGTACTTGCTTCTTCCCATATTTCTCTTAATCTTCTTTCAATATCCTCATTTGACCATTCTGAATAATCATTCTTTGCATCAGTTTCATTATTTTTATATACTATCTCATTCTTACGTTTCTTTTGTTCTTCTATAAGCTCCCAATATTCAATATATAAAGGATCATCTTCATTAAGTTCATCAAAGAAAGTACTTGCTTCTTCCCAAATTTCTCTTAATCTATTTTCGATATCTTCATCAGACCAATCAAAATATTTTTCATTTATTTCATTTACTTGTATACGTATATCTTCTTCATTTTTACGTCTTTTTTGTTCTTCAATTAAAGCCCAATATTCAACATATAAAGGATCATCTTCACTAAGTTCATCAAAGAAAGTACTTGCACCTTCCCAAATTTCTCTTAATCTATTTTCGATATCCTCATCAGAATAGTTCGCAAATTGACTTTGAATTCTATAAATAGAATCTGTTTCAACAGATATTTCATCTTGTGATACTAATCCATCGGAATTAGTATCTTCTCTTACTTCCTCATCAAAACCAGTTGTTAAATTATTAGGGTCCTGAGTCCTTCTAGTAATCTCAGCTTCTGCCTCACGTATTTGTTCATCAGACAAAATTTCTAAATCTCTACGAATTTCTTCACTTCTTCTAAGATATTCTTCATTATAAGCTTCTCTCTCATAAGAATCTGTAGGTTCTGGTAACTTAATTAAAGCAATAGCATTAGTAACAGCATTATCATATGCTCTTCTTACTTCTTCATCAGAATAACCATTTGAAGATTCTAAAACATCATTATTTACCTGTCTTCTGACAATTCTATATGGTGTATATGTATCATCTTCACCATAATTTTCTGCTCCGGTCCATTCAATTAAATATTTTTCAGGATCAAAAACTTCTCCAGTAACTCTTTCAAATTCTTCCTCTGGTGTTGGCATACCATATCCAATTGTTCCTCTTACTATTTCTTCTCTATCCATAAGTCTGTTCCTACTCTCCTACCTTATATATTATACTACATTAAATTATATCATTTAGAGTTGTCAAAGTCAAATAACTTAATTAAACAAAAAAAAAGGAAATATAACAATTTAATTGAATTAATATTAAAGTAAAAAATGATTAAACATGGAAGTAAATTTTTATTTTTAGAAGATATCTAGTACAGTATGAATAATAGTTATAATCATATTTTATTTTAATTTAACAATTCAATAAAGAGCTATTGCCTCCCTTTTGTTTACAAATTATACTACTCTCAAATACATAAATCAAATATATATTTTTAATATCTGATATAAACTATTTTTATAGCTATTAAATTACTATATAAAAATCAAAAAGAATGATATAATTAAAATAATAGGAGGAAATAATCTGAAAAATTAAATTTAATTTATTTTGATTAAATTACTAAAAAAGGGCAGACTTCCCCTTACCCCAAAGTTATAGTCAAAAATTTAACTATTCTAATATGGCATTTTGATTAACCATTTCTAATAGTTCTTCAGATGTAAGTCCTAAAGATAATAATTGTTTAAGAGATTGTTTAAAATTGTTTTTAGTGTATTTAATTCTATCTTTATTAGATGTTTCATTAGATGCTAAATCAGTAGGATTCCAAACTTCTCCAGTAGACAACATATAGTAGATAGCAACTAAAATCTTTCTAGAAATTGCAATGTATGCACGTTTTTTACCACGACGTTTAGAAATCTTATTAAACTTGTTGGCATAATAGGTATTAGTTTTATCTTTAACAGCACAATGTGCGACCTCAACTAAACAAGGCTTAAGATAAACACCAGCACGAGAAATTTTAACAGATTTCTTTTTGCCAGCAGATTCGTTACAACCAGGAGCAAGAACAGTCCAAGAAGCAAGACGATAGTGATTAGAAAACTGTGACATATCAGTATCAATTTCAGAAAGAATAGAAATAGCAGAATTTCTATCAACACCAGGGATAGTTATGAGAAGATTAATATAATCTTCATAAGGAACAAGTAAATTATTGATAATATCTCTTAAATTATTAATTTGATTAGTTAAATAATTAATATGATCTTCGACAATTTTAATTCTTAGTTTTTGTTCGTTAGTATAAGTTAAACCACCAACTGAAGATAATATATCTTCATGAGAGGATTTGCAATTTTTTCGTAAACAACCTATAATATCTGCATCTAAGAAATTATCATTATTTAAAATGATATCAATAATGTTTTGTGAAGATTTACCAAAGATATCAGTAAAGACAATATCTAATTTGCAGTTACCAACAGTAAGAGCATTAGTATATCTGTTTTTCTCAGAAGTTGTAAGTTTGTATAAATAACGAGTAAATTCTCTTAAGATTCTAATATCTTTAGGTGGAATAAAACTAGAACGAACTATACCTAATTTAAACAAGTCTGCAATCCATTTTGCATCCTTGTTATCGTCTTTCTCACCTTCGATAACAGCAACCCATTTAGGATTGGCAACGACGACATTAGAAATAAAACCTTCTAATGCATTGTATACTGAAATATAATATTTACCTGTTGATTCCATACATACATTTTGACAGTCGTTTTCAAGAAGCCACTTTCTAAATTGGATTAAAGAATTATTAAAGGTAGAAAAACGTTTTCTAAGATATTTAGGCTTGTTTGAGGTTGAATCACAGATAACCGCAACAATAAAAGATTTGTGAACATCAACACCACAAGCTTTGGTATAAATAACTTTCATAAATAAAATATGCTTTCAAAATATTTTTGAAGGAATGAGTTGTCTATGCATTTAACACTAAGAATTAACTAAAGTCAATGATAATCTACAGCCTCAAAAGGACTACTTATGTGTGCTTGAAACAACTGCATTTGCACTGCTTAAAATACTGGTTTAATCCCAAGAGTTACAGGAAGTCTGAAACTCCTCCTACCGTGCTTTGTAGTACACACTCCTTCAAGGTTGTTTATTATAAATAAAAATAAATTTAATTCAAGGTTTACATTCCTATGTGTGCCTTGAACGAAGTGAAAGGAATGAATCTTAAAATGAATAACAAAGTAGTAATAATTGGTTGTGGAAATGTAGGAATGAGTTATGCTTATAGTTTACTGAATCAAAAAACATCTGTACATGAATTAGTGCTTATTGATTTGAATCAGGATAGAATAATTGGTGAAGCAATGGACTTAAATCACTGTTTAGCTTTTGCACCAAATAAAATTAATATTAAAGCAGGAACATATAGTGATTGTAAAAACGCATCTATAATAGTAATTGCAGCAGGAGCAAATCAAGCTCCGGGTGAAACTAGAATGGATTTAATTAACAAAAATAGTAAAATTTTTAAAGATATAATAGATAAAGTTATGGATACAGGCTTTAATGGTATTTTCTTAGTTGCTACTAATCCATTAGATGTAATGACCTATCTAACATATAAATACTCAGGATTACCTGCAAATAGAATAATTGGAAGTGGTACATGTTTAGACACAGCAAGACTTAAATTCCTAGTCAGTGAAAAAGTTGGTATTTCTCCAAAAGATATTAATGCTTATGTAGTTGGAGAACATGGAGACAGTGAATTTATATTATGGAAAGAATCAAATATAAGTCTTCAAAGTATAGATAAATTCATTTCAAAAGATGAACAAAAGAAAATAGAAGATGATGTAAGAAATGCTGCATATGAAATCATTGCAAAAAAAGGTGCAACTTACTATGGAATTGGAATGAGTTTAACTAGAATAACTAATGCAATATTAGGCGATGAAAATACAGTATTAACAGTATCTAACTATGATGCAAAAAATGACGTATTTGTAGGAATGCCTGCAATAATAGGTAGAAATGGAATTGAAGATAAAGTATATATTGAAATAGATAAAGAAGAAGAAGTAAAATTAGAAAACTCAATTAGAGTAATTAAAGAAGCAATTAATAAAGTTGAGGACTAAAAAAACATATCAAATGATATGTCTTTTTTATTTATTTAAACTATCAACTAACGAAGTAAACTCATCATTAATTTCATTTAATCTTTCTTCAGTTTTAGCCTCAAATCTCATAGTTAAGTTTGGTCCTGTATTACTTGCCCTAACTAGTGCAAATCCATCATCAAATAAAACTTTAACTCCATCGATATCTAAGTATTTATATCCTTTTTGAATAACATATTCTTTAACCTTATCAATTACTTCAAATTTAATTTCATCACGAGTTTTAATTTTTATTTCATCAGTTGCAAAATACTTAGGAATATCACTAACAAGTTCACTTAATTTTTTATCACTTCTAGAAAGTAATTCTATAATTCTAAGTCCAGCATATAATCCTGAATCAAATCCTGGAAAACGATCATTGAAATAAACATGTCCAGAAAGTTCTGCTCCTATTGGTAGTTCTTTTTCATAAACACCAGCTCTAGTATATGAATTACCAGTTCTAGAACAAACACATTCTCCACCTAATTCATTAATAACATCTTCAACAGCTCTTGAGCATTTTACATCATAAAGAAAACTTTTCTTATCTACCTTATCAAAGATATCTCTAATCATTAATATTAAATAATGATCCATTGGTAAGAATTTACCAGTATCAGTAATAACACCTACTCTATCACCATCACCATCAAATCCAACACCAACATCAGCTTTTTCTCTAAGAACAGTTTCTTTTAAAACCGCAAGATTATCTTCTACTGCAGGATCTGGATGATGATTTGGGAAATGTCCATCACTATCAGTAAAGATTGGTACTATATCAATTGGAAATAATTTATATAATTCTTCAGCAATTATACTAGTAGTACCATTTCCTGAATCAATAACAGCCTTAATTCTTTTATCACCAAAATTAAGTGAATTTTTATATAATTCAAAATATTCATCTTTAATATCATATTCAGATAAACTACCTTCTCCAGAAAGTATTTCACCATTTTGAATATATTCATAAAAGTCTTGAATTTCTTTTCCTTTAGAATTACCACAAGTATTAAGAGTTTCAAAAGAAATCTTAAATCCGTTATCATCTTTTGGATTATGTGAAGCAGTAATCATTATACCAGAAGCAATATTAAGTTTTAAACTAGCATAATAATACATTGGAGTTGTACAAAGTCCAAGTGAAACAATATTTGTACCTGTTTCCTTTAACCCATTAATTAAATTTTCGTATAAACTATCACTAGATAATCTATTATCATGTCCAATTAAGCATGTATCATGTCCCATCTTTTGAATCATACTACCAAAAGCAAGACCAATAGTGTAACTAACAGATTCATCTATATCTGTAGGATAAACCCCTCTTATATCATATTCCCTAAATATTTTTCTATTTATGTTTTTATTTATTTCCATAAAATCCTCCTATAATTTAATTCTATCAAAGTATAAAAAGAAAAACAAGAAACTATTTCTGGTTTCTTGTTATTATAAAAGTAACACCTTTTTTTTCATTTTCTATAGTAATATTATAACCCATCATCTTTAAAGTCTTCTGTACAATTGAAAGTCCTAAACCAAATTCTCCTTTGATTCCCTTTCGGAACGGAGTAAAAATTCCTTCAAGAAAATCATTATCAATATTTGGTCCATCATTATATAAAGTTATTTTATTTTGTTTGGCGTTTATTTTTATATTTTTTTCAGCATATCTCATAAAGTTATTAAGAAGATTATCTAAAATAGTTTCCCAGTTTTCTACTGTTCCATAAAACTTAGCCTTAGGATCAACATTAACTGTAAACTCTATATCTTTTCTTTTCCATTTAAATTTAGATACTTCATCATTTATTAACTTTTTAAGATCAACTAATACGATATCTACTTTCTTATCTTTTAGATAATCAAGCTTATTTAAGTAAAGAAGTGAGTGTACTTTGTTTTCTAATTTTTCGGTTTGCTGCCCAATAACATTTAATGCTTTATCTTTATCTTCTACATCATCTTGAACAGCTTCTATATATGATTTTATAACGGTAAGAGGTGTTTTAAAATCATGTGATATATTTTGATACATAGTATTTCGATATTCCTCTTGGTTTTTAAGAGAAATACGCATATCTTCAATTGCGAGTTCTAAAGACTTTATTTCATCATCTGTCTTAAAACTTATTTTATGATTGTAATCCGAGTTATCAATATTATCTACTTTAGCCTTTAATTTTTCTATCTTATAAATAATAGAATAAGACCAAACTAGTAAGACTATACTTACAATTAAGATGGTACCTAAGACTATCGGTAGTATTTGTCTAAGTATATCACCTTTAGTTTTTAATATATAGCTATCATTTGTGAGTGCAACTTTCATATTTTCATCTGATTGAATCATATAATAGTAGTAAGTTTTATGTTTATAGGTAAATTTTCCATAATTATTCTTAAAATATTTAATAAGAACTATGGGATTTTTAGTATCAATCAAATCATATAAATTATCACTAACAGCTACTTGATTATCAAAGACATATAGGTAAGCAACTTCACTTGATTCAAGATCACTGTTAAAATCAGATTTTATAAATTTAAGAGGTTCACTTAAATATCTATATATATTATCTTCAGCTAAAGGTATTAATGTTTTTGGAAGAACGATTCCAAGTAATATAAATGAGATAGAAAATACTAATAAAATAATAATAATTAATTGTTTTACTAATGAATTTTTTTGTTTTTTCATGACAATCTATACCCATATCCATAAACGGATCCTATATTAAGTTTAGGCATTTTTTTTCTAAGTCTTCGAACAAGGTCATCAACAACTCTATCTGTTCCAAAATAATCGTCTCCCCAAACACTATTAAGTATTTCTTCTCTTGAAAAAACTTTATTTTTATTTTTTATGAGTAATGTGAGTAAATCAAATTCAAGTGTAGTGAGTTTTATTTCTTTATTATCATTTTTTACTATTCTCTTATCTAAAATAACTTCGTAGGATTCATAAGATAATTTCTCTTCATCATTACCATATACCCTCTTAATAATATTGTTTACTCTTAAAACAAGTTCTTTACTAGAGTAAGGCTTAGTAATATAGTCATCACTTCCTAGTTCTAAACCTAATATTTTATCTAGTTCTTGATCTCTAGCAGATGTAAATATTACAGGAACGTTACTATCTTTTTTTCTAATTTCTTTTATCAAATCATAACCACTAATATCATCATCTAACATAATATCAAGTATCCAAAGGTTAGGTTTTTGATCAATATAATTAATAGCATCCTGCCCTTTACTAAATAAAATTACATCATAACCTGCTTTTTCTAAGTAAACCTTTACTAAGTTTGAAAGGTCTTCTTCGTCTTCAACATAACATATTTTATACATTATACCACCTACCAATAGTAGTATATCATTTTTAATACAAATAATCTATTTACTTATTGGCATTCCTCCTTTCTTATGAATTAAGTATATAAAAAAACTATAGAATAATTATCAAAGAATTATGGGAAAATATGTGAAAAAAGAATCAAGAAATAAATCTTGATTCTTTTTTAGTTTGTTCCAATATAAGTTATCTTAACAAAACCATTTCCACTATTACCTATCATAGTAGAATTTCCATCATGTGTAGGCATAGAAGCGTTACCAGCAATAGTTTCTCCACTATTTATGTCACCGACGTATCCAGAACCTCCACCGGCAACTATCAATCCCTTACCATTTGTTACAAATTCGGTATATCCAATGTCGGCAAGTTTACCGGTAACCTTCGCTATATGCGTAGCTCCTCCGCCACCACTTGCACCACATTTTTGAACATAATCTTGTCTAGCAAGACCACCGCCGCCGTTATAGCCATTACCGGCAACAGTTATTTCATCAAAGGCGGTAAGAGAATTTCCTGCTCCTCCAAATACTATATTTAAAGTATCAGATGCATTTAAATAAACTATACCAGTAGCATATCCACCAAGACCACCTTTTGTTAAACCATCATAACCATTGGCATCGCCACCTTGTGCTCCCCAAGTTTCAATCTTATAATTACCAGTTTTAGGAGCAACAAAAATTTGTTCGCCACCAGTATAATCAAATTCATTTACTAAGACTCTATATAAGTAATTTTAGCAAAACCATTACCTATTTTTGAATAATCAGGGGTTGGAGTTTCACTTACATTTGTACTACTAATAGTCTTAGTAGAATCCTCATTAGATGTATCACAATTATAGCAAACCATATATTTATTAGTAAGATTAGAGTTTCCTATATAACCAGATCCTCCTCCTGCTGTACCATGATTACCAGTAGAACCTCCGTAGAATCCTCCACCAGCTCCTGCAGCATAACATTTTCTTTGAGGATTAGACCAACTAACATTAACAACTCCACATGAGTTTCCTCCACCTTGCCCAAAACTTCCTAAAGTTCCAAAAGTAGTGTTGGAAACTTGACCAGTTGAGGTTTGAGTTCCTCCACATCCAGAAGATGAGTCAGCATCAGCCATGTCGGACGAACCACATAAACCGCCTCCGACGATTCCACCGGCTTCTCCACCAGCATGCATATATCCAAAAGTAGAAGAATTATTGTGGTAAGTTCCTCCTCCTCCTCCTCCAGATACTAATAAAATAGAATCTTGAGAATTTTCAAGAGAAGATAAAAGTCCAGATTTTGTAGCTATATGTGTAGCCCCGCCACCTCCAGAACTATATGTTTGATTAGAAGAAGAATCATAATATCCAGCATTTCCGCCACCATTATATCCACCTTGACATACTTTTCCAGCACAAGCATTTTCTCCCTGACTTCCTACATTAATATAAAGTACTTCTCCCTTGTTTAGGAATACTTTTCCAGTGGAATAAGATCCATATCCACCACGATATGTTTCATCATAAGATCCACCTTGTGCTCCCCAAGTTTCAAGTTTATAGTATCCAGAAGCAGGTGCAGTAAATGTTTGTTCTGCGCCAGTATAATCATATTCTTTTTCATAAGATTCTACAAAAGTGACTTTTGCATATCCATCGCCCATCTTAGAATTATCAACAAGTGGATCTTCAGAAACTAATTCATTACTTAGAGTAAGAGTTTCTTCGTTATTAGATGTTGTACAGTTATAGCAAACCATATGTTTATCTGTAAGTGAAGAATTAGCAATATATCCAGATCCTCCACCGCCAGAGTAAGCAGCAGAACCTCCACCGAAGAAACCTCCACCACCTCCGGCAACTATTGCACTTGCACCTTGACCAAACGAACCATCTATAAAGCCAGAAGAAGTTCCATAATGTCCTCCACCAGCAGTTTGTGTTCCACCATATCCTTGAAATTTAGTTGAAAATTCATAGACTTCAGCTCCATCTCCTCCGATATAGCCTCCACCATTTCCACCAGAAACACCTGACCATAAAGCAGAATTATTACTTTTTCCACCGCCGCCTCCGGCAACAATTATGATTTCATCTGAAATATAATAATTTCCATCAGTAGATAAAGTACCTTTATATGTTTCTAATTCACTTAATAATCCTGATTTTTTAGCTATATGTGTAGCTCCGCCACCTGATCCTTGTCTTGTATTTCCATCATTATCAGATTTAGCATCGCCACCACCATTATAACCTCCTGTAAGTGCTTGATGAGAACCATTACCTTGACCAGCTCCACCAACATTAATATAAAGAACATCACCTTCATTTAGGAATATTTTTCCTGATGAATATCCACCATATCCACCATTCCAACCTCCTTGTGCACCCCAAGTCTCAAGTAAATATACTCCAGACTTAGGTGCTACAAAGGTTTCTTCTTTTCCTTTATATGTATATTGATTACTATCAGGAATATTAGTTGTTGTTGTTACCTTTAAATTAACAGTTTTATTTATAGAAGAATAATCACTTATTGCTCCTGATGTAAATGTTATTACATCATTCTCATATAGTGTATCACTAATTGTAAATAATCCTGCTCCATTATCTTGACTAACAGTTATTGGAGTTCCATCAGATAAAGTTGCCTCAACTATATACATAAAGTTTTCTGATATTTCTTTTTGGAAAATACTTACTTTATATTCAGCATATCTTCCTTCAGCTGGTTCTGAATAAGCATTTCCAGAACTATCTCTCCATACTAAATTATCAAGTGTTATTGTCTTTGTATATACAGCATCTGTATCATCAACATTAACTCTCCAATCATAATCTACAGTTCCATCATTTGGTGTTAAACACTCTAGAATACAATATGGATAACTAGTATCATTTTCAGTATAATTTACAACAGTATAATTAGGTTCGATGCTAGTAGCTGCTTCTGGTTTAGCTTCATTTGAACCAACAACTCTACCATCATAGAAATTAAATGAACCATCAATATTTTTTACACCTATTCCTGTTGTTGTACCAACAGCTCTTATTTCAGGATCAGTTATAGAAACATCAGCAGCAGCTATTCCAGAACCATCATAAGTTCCAAGAACAAATGTACCACCATTGATATAAGCTCCATATGATGTTTTAGTAGAAGAGGCAGAAATACTACCAGTTTTAAATGTTGTAGTTCCTGCTTGATTATAAACTCCATATGATGATGTAGTAGCATTTGTTAAAGCAAGTGTAATATTAGTTAAAGTACTTGATGAAGAATAATTATATAATCCATAAGAATTAACATATTTATCTACTTCAATCTTTCCTTTTTTATAATTTAAAGTTCCTGTATTATAAATACCATAACCAGTTGAAGAAACAGTTACATCATCAACATAACCTAACTTAATATCAACATTATTTAAATTAGCTATAGAAGTATTTCTAAATGCAGTTAATGAATTCCCTCTTTTAAATGACATAGACATAGTTGTATTACTAATATCAATTGTTCCAGCATTATAAACCACTTGTGTATTATTATATTCATTATTAACAAACTCAATAGTACTATTACTAATCTTAGAAGTACCTGAATTACTGATTTTTGCATTAGCACTAACATTATCCATTTCAAAATTAGAATTAGAATAAACAGAAATAATTCCTCCATTTATAGTAGAATCATTAACTATAAGCTTAGAATAATTATAAAGATTTATAACTTCATTTGAAGCATTAGTTCGCTCAATAACTGCACTATCTTGAACTATATTTTCATAATTATAACTTGAATTAGTATTTACATAAATAGTATAATCTCCTGTACTTTTTAATGTTCCACCAGAAACGCTAAACTTAGAATTATTTTCATATAAAGCCCATCTTGAAGTTGTAATATTAGTATTATTTAAATTAAGATCAGCACCACCTTCATTTCTAATACCATAATCAGAAGTTATATTAGAATTAGAAATAGTTGCATTTTTATAATTCATAATTGCATATAAGCCTTCAAAATTAGAATTATCTACTGTTAAATCTCCAGTATTAGAATTATTAATAATATAATATGACACATTTGGATGACTAAATTTAATATTATCAACACTAAGCATGCTATTATTTTTTATCATATCTAAATTAGCTTGATTTGAAATAGTAGAATCTTTTTCGGTATTACTATTAGTAATAGTTAAATCCCCATTATTATTAATTGTTTTACTTGTTGAAAAATTAAATCCTGCCATATCAATAATAACTTTCTTGTCAGGTACAGTAATATCATAATATACAGATGCCTCATCTATTAACTGTAATGTTTCACCAGAGGCAGCTTCATCGATTGCTGTTTGAATATTTTTAAATTTTTCTTCAGTAGCAGTATTCTTTATAATCTCCTTTTGTTCAACAAGATAAGCAGTTTGTAATGTAGTCTCTTCATCTACTACTTCAGTATCTTTATTTATAAATGTATTATCAGGAATTGAAGAAATACTACCATAATATGCATCTGTCTTT
>DLOU01000049.1 GCA_002477275.1 Caryophanales bacterium UBA7476 | reverse complement strand
ATAGCTTTAATAGTTCGTGAAATGTGTAGTACTTTCACGAACAATTTTGAGTCCAAATATTAGCGAGTTCTTTGATAGATTCTTTTTTATATTCAAAAGAAGCATGAATATAAATATCTTGAGTAAGTTTCCAATCAGAGTGACCAAGAAGTTCACTTATAACTTTAATATCTACTTTTTTCTCTCTCAATCTAGTAGCAAAAGTATGACGTAAAGAATGGAATTTTAAATGCTTTATATTAAGTTTATCAAGTAAGTTAGAAAAATATTTTTCAACACTTCTAGGATCTTTAGGCTTATTACTATTAGTAAAAATAAAATTATTTATATTAGTAATATCATTCATTAAAAGATTTACAATAAATTTAGGAATAGGAATTACTCTTATAGAACTATTTGTTTTAGGTTTATCAATAACTAACTTAGTTTTATTTTCATTACTATTAATATCCTTAATTCTTTGAACAGATTTATTTATACTAATAGTATTATTTATAACATCTATATCAGAATACTTTAAAGCACATAGTTCTCCAATTCTAATACCAGTATATAAAGCTGTTAAAATACATAAATTTCTTAAATTCATATTATTTCTTATATAATTTTCTAATATATTTTGTTCATTTATTGTTAAATAAGATATATTGTTATTTTTTTTAAAATGTACATCAATATTAATATTATTTTTTCTATATTTCTTTTTTATTCCATAATTAATAGAAGATTTTATTATAATAAGAATAATATTTTTTGTAGAATTAGATAGTTTACTGATATTAATATTATAAAAAAAAGATAATATGTCATTATTAGTTATATTCTTAAATTTAATAGTTTTAAAATATGGTATTAAATAAGTATCAATATAAAATAAGTATTTATAGTATGAAGACTTTTTTATGTTTGTTTTAGTATTTAACCATTCATATAGAACTTTTTCAAAGCTAATATTTTTATTAAAAAAAATATTTTTTGTAGAAATTTGTATTAAGTTATGATATGATTAATTTATAGTAGAGGTAGGTTCGTGAAAGTACTACACATTTCACGAACTTTTTATCTCTCTTTTTTAGTTTAATAGTATTTTTATTTTTTATACAAAAAAATTAGGTCTAATTAATTAAACCTAATTTCTTTAAATTTATAATCTTATTTGTTAAGTACACTATTTTCTAGATAAAACTCTATATTAGAATCTACACTTTCTACATAAAGATTACCTTTAATTTTAACTTTATCCCCTTTTTTTAATTCTGAAATCTTTCCTTCTACATCACTACATTCAAGTATATATTTATTATTGTTATCATCTGCATATTTTAATGTAATTGTATTAGTATTTAAATTAATAGAACTAATAGTACCAGATACATTTAAATATTCTGAAACATATTTTTTAAATGAACCTTCATAATCACTCTTAAACCTTTTACATAGACTTTCTAATGATATGTTTAAAGCTTTAGTATTATATTTAATTGAGTAATTACCTACAACCATATCACGTCTTCCATTTAATTCGTTATACTTAATAACTTTATATCCAATACCATTATATACTTTAGTACCACCATCATCATAAGTTTTAGTCTTAATAGCAAAGAATGGTCCTTTACCAAATCTTGTTAACATAATAACATCAAATAACACTATAATAGCTACTATTATAGTAATAACAAGAAGAACACTAAATATTTTATTAAGAATATAAATTAATTTATATGAGAAATGAAACTTTCTTTCTTCTTTTTCATCTTCCTCTTCAAAATAATTAATATTATTAACGTTTACATAAGTATTACTTGTTTCTTCATTATTACTCTCTTCTTCTGTTTCAGAATCAGTATATATATAAGTTTCTTTTTGTACAACAGGTGTCTCTTCTATAACAGTATTATTAATTACAACATTATCATTTTCAGTCTTATCAATAATAAATTCATCTGAATTACTACTTGCTACATAAGGTTCAACTACTTCATCATCATATCTAAAAAAATCAGAGTCATTAGAATCATCATAAGTATAAGATTCCTCTGTTTTTAATTCAAAATCATCTTTTTTCTTCTTAAAAAACATAAGCCCACCTCTTTATATGTGAGCTATTATATCATAAAACCTATTATTTTTCAAGTAATTTTACACTATTTATAGTATTTCAGTATTATCTAAATCACTATTATGATTACTAGATTCACTATTAGAAAAAATATTATTTAATTTTTCTCTAATTTGTTCTTTTGTGAATGGTTTAGAAAGATAATCAACAAACCCCTCAGATAAATATTTTTCTTTTGATTCTGAAACAGCATCTGCTGTTAAAGCAATAGTTGGAATATTAAAATTTGGGTTTTCTTTTAATTTAGCTATTGCTGTTTCTCCACTCATAACTGGCATCATTATATCCATTAATATCAAATCATATTCATTACCATTAACTATCTTTTGTAAACATTCTTCTCCATTAGAACATTCATCTATATTAAAATTAAAATCTTGTAATGCTCTTTTAGCAACTTTTATATTTAAAATATTATCATCGACTATTAAAATTTTCTTATTACTTGTGTCAATATTATTATCAAGTTTCTTATCATTTTTTATATCTAAAACCGGAGCAGATAAACTACTAATTTTTTGTGGTATTTGTACTACAAACATTGATCCTTGCCCAAATTGTGATTGAACATTAATTTTTCCACCCATTAATTCAACTAAAGCTTTGGTTATAGCAAGTCCAAGTCCTGTCCCTTCTATAGTTGAATTTCTTTCAGCATCAAGCCTTTCAAATTTAGTAAATAGCTTATTTATATTTTCAGCTTTTATACCTTTTCCTGTATCTTTAACACTAATTATTAAATTTGAAATATTATTTTGATTAATACATTTAACTGAAAGTTCAATCACACCCTTATCAGTATATTTAATTGCATTAGTTAATAAGTTATTAACTATTTCTTTCATATGAGTTTTATCACCATATAACTCATACGGAATATCTTCTGCTAAATTAACTTTTAACTCAATAGGTTTTTCACCAATTCTTGTAGAATCAATCTTTACAAGATTCTCTATTTCTTCTCTAAAATTATATTTAGTTTCAACTATTTCCATCTTATTAGCTTCAATCTTATTTATATCTAGAATATTACCAATAATTTCTAATAATGTTTTAGAAGCTTCTAAAATATAATTAGCATCTTCTACTATTTCCGGATTTGCTTCATCTTTATAAGTTTGAATATCTTCACTAAAACCAACTATAGCATTTAGTGGAGTCCTAATTTCATGACTCATACTTGACAAGAAATCACTCTTAGCTCTATTTGCTCTTTCTGCTTGTTCTTTAGCATAAGTCAATTGATTAATAATTTTTAAATCTGGATTTTCTATTGTATGAAACATTACTAAATAACTTAAAGTAAATATAAAAGTTTCAGTTATTACTTCTGGATAATAATTTCTAAGAACTAATCCAATTACAAAAAAGACAAACAAAATAAAAAATGGTAATAGTTTACTTTTTTCAGATTTATTTCTAATATAAAATAATACGCAAAACAATATTATTAAACCCATATACAATACTATTTCAACAAGTGCTGCATAATAAGCTGGACCATTTAAATCAACTGTTTCTCCACTTATTATTGTATCCATAGGTAAAGCTAATATAAATAATATAACTACAGTTGTAATACTATTAAAAATTATATTCATTATTTGATTTACTTTTTTATCAAATTTATTCAGTTCTATTATATATTTAAGTATAAAAAGTAACATTAAGTCCATCATTATTAAATAAAAGGATTGTAATACTCCAGTAAAATACAAATGACCTACTTTCATAGCAAACAAGTAAATTATAACTCCAAATAAGGAATAGAAGAAATTAATAATAATTAATTTTTTATATATTGTAGTTTCATAATTTTTAACGGATCCTCTTAAAAAGAATAAAACGACAAGATAAATTGCTAATACTAATGAACCAATTGGTAACCATATTCCACTCATATTATTACATCACTCCTATTTTCTCAATTATAACAAAAAAAAGCTTTTTATTAAAGCTTTTTAGTATAATTAACTCCAATTACATTTTCTGGATAATTAGGATCATAGTATCTTGTTTTTTCTATAATATCTAAAGTATAACCATTTTCAGATTCAGACATTATATCATTAATAAAATCCATTTCATTTTCATATGGAGTTTTTAAAGATGCCCTTGAAATTACTTTATCACCACTAAATATAATCTCTGCTACAAGTGAACTCATTCTTTCTCTTAACTCATTGGTAATATCTTTAATATCACTATCTTCAGCACCTGATACATCCATCTCTTTACCAATATTGACCGTATATTTTTTCTTATCTCTTACTATACCAATTGGGATAATTACTCCATCTCCATTTACAGCAATTTTTGCTGCTCCAGGAAATAATGTTTGAGTAAGTCTTGGTGTTACATTCCATGCTCCTTCTGGATAAATCAAAATGTTATCTTTCATAGCAATCCTATTAGTACATGTTACTTCACAAATATGTCTATCTTTCTTATATTCATCATATAATTGTTGTTCTTCCTTAGTTAATTCTTTTCCTTCTCTTCTTTTTTGAAAAATATCATATATATTATATCCAGTATCCATACATATTCTTCCCTGAATTTTATCTAAGAAAAAACCTTCAAAGTTTCTATAAGTATCTTCTGGGTCACCCATTACAAAATAAACCTGCTCATTTATTGCTTCCATAGCAGATTCAATATCATATCTTCCTACATGACTTGATGCATACACTTTTCCTTTTAAAGTATTATTATCTCTTTTATCATCAAATAAAACTAATTGTCTACCACTTAATAAACGATCAATTTTTAATATTAACTTAGTTAACCAATATATTCTTTTTTTAAATTCACTTGATTCTAATGATTTATTTGTATCATACTCAAAACTACGTAATTTTCTATAATAAGCTGATAAACTTTCAACAGACATTTTTCTTATTTCTAATAATTTTTTATATTTAAACTTATTATTATCCATATTACCCCCCACAACTAAAAACCAATTCCCTTTTAATTGTGCATATTATATCACAAAATAGGTAATTTTTCAAGTTTAACTATATTTTATATATATTTACTTCTTATTTTTCTTTAACATTTTTATTTCTTTTTCAATTCCAACATCAGTTATCTCATTTTTAGAATTACTAAAAATAAGTTTAATAGTATTAAAAATAATTTTTAAATCAAATAGAAAAGATACATGATCAACATAATAACAATCTTTCTCTATTTTTTCAAAAACATCTTTACAATTACTAACTTGTGCATATCCTGTTAATCCAGGTAAAACATCAAGTCTCTTTTTCTGCTTATTAGTAAAATATTTGCTATAATCTATTATCCATGGACGTGGACCAATAAAAGACATCTCTCCCTTAAGTATATTTAAAAGTTGTGGAAGTTCATCTAGTCCAGTTTTTCTAAGAAATAAACAAAATTTGTTATTAACTTCACCTTCAACTATAGTTGTAAACTTATAAATATTAAAAACATTATCATTTTTACCACTTCTCTTTTGAACAAAGAAAACTTTACCAACTCTATTAACTTTTAGTAATAACATAATAATTAAAAAGGCTGGAAAAAGTAATACTAAAAGTATTACCGAAAAAAATATATCAATTAGTCTTTTCAATTTTATATACATAATTACTCCTAATAATATCTAGTACTAGTATATCTTAAAAAAAAAAATTAATAAAGTTAAATGTTATAAAACATTATTTTACTCTTTATTAATTTATTTAATTTTGCCTTATTAATTCTATTGTTAAATATTGTAGTTATTATTCCATCAAACACTCCCCATATAGCAACTGAACCTACTATTGAAAGAACTTCTCCTATAAAATGAGAACTTCTATAATAACATAAATCAGAAATAAATATTATTAACATTCCTACAAAGAATGAAATAATTTTCTTAATATTATCAAACTTATAGTAACTATTAGATTCTTCAATTTGTTTTTTAAAATAATGCCTAATTAATTTGATTATATCTTCTTCTTTAGATTCATCTAATTTAAAAGAAGTATAAAATTCAATCACAACACTATCAGAATCTTTAACATTCTCATATTCTTGAAAAATATATTCACCTAACTCTTTAGATAACTCATCATTATCAAATTTATTAAATAATTCAGATTCTTCTTCTAAAATTACTTTAATTTTTTTTAATCTTTTTTTCATAGCCCATAAAAAGTAGTTAATAATTAACTACTTTTCTAATGTAAAGTTTGGTACTTTTACTTGACCAGCTTGATATTCTTTAGTTTCCTTATTTGCAAATGATGAAGTTTTAGGTGTAGCTGTTGTTGCTAAATTTGATAAAATCACTTTTAATTCAGAATCTGATTTTGTTCCATAATTAACATAAGCTGCAAGTAAAGTATCATAATCATTAAGTGCAGTTATTACAAATGTAATTAATTTACCATTTGAAGAACCGTTTATTACTAATGAATTAGTTGAATTAATTTTCTCTTCTGCAATTTTTGTAACTACATACCCTTCTGAAATTAATTCATTTTTAATTGATTCAGTATTAGTTGAGAAAGTTGAGTATGGATAAGAATCAAGAACTTGAGCAACTATTTGAACCTTATCAGTTGCACTTGTTAATTGTAAGTATCCATCACTAACATTTGGTGTATAACCTGTTGGTATTTTAAAAGTATAACCAGATAATTCAGTTGTTTGGCTAGATGCAGTATTATTATTACTATTATTATTGTTATTATTTGAAGTGCTGCTTCCTGTACTATCATCATCATCTGTAGTTGGTTCAACTACATCAGGTTCATTACCATTATTACCACTATTATCATTTGTTTTTGATCCAAGGAATTTAACTCCTATTAAAACCACTAAAACAATTATTATTACAACTAGTACTGCTATAACAGCAATAATAGCTGGATTTGTTTTCTTTTGAACATTAACATTTGGTACTTGATTATTTACCATATTATTTGAAGGAGCTACAGTATTATTAACTGGAGCAGTTTGACTAGACACCTCAGTTGAAGCAGGTGCATTTTCAGTAGAAGGTTGTGTTTGAACTTCTTCAGTTTTAGGAGTTGTTGATAATTCAGGTGTAACACTTAATATTTCATCACTATAATTACCTTCTTTTCCTACAACAGAATCAACATCAACTACTTCAAGACCTTGAGTATTTGTAAGAACTTCTTCTTTTGATTCATCATTCTTTTCTTCAGGCTTAGTCTCTTCTGCTAATACCTCAACATTTTCTTCTTTTTTTACTTCTTCTATTTTTGAGCCACATCCATCACAGAATTTAGCTCCATCAGTTAACTCTTTACCACATTGTGGACAAAATTTCATAAATCATTCCTCCTCTTAACTATCTATTTTTACAAGTTTAGAATAAACTGTGTTATTCTTAATATCTGTTATCATAAATACACAATAGTATTCACCTTTATCATCATCCAAACTTCCTCTTCTAAATTCAAAAGACTTCTCACTAAGACCACTCTTATCAGTTATTTCCCATAAATGAAGAGTTGGATTACCTTTCCAATCGAGTGTAAAATTACCTTGATCATCTAAAACTTTATATTGAAATTTACTAAATTGAATTGTTTTATAATCTTCCAAATTTAAAGTTAAACCCTGAACAATTTCTTCATCATCTTTTAAAGTAGGAAGTATTTGTGATAACTTAATATTATTTTTATCATCAACTTGTACTATCAAATTAGCTGCTCTAACATCAAAATCAGATAATTCTGAGCCATAATTTTGAAGTACAGCTGAAATAGTATATTGCCCTTTTTTCTTATCTTGGAAAGCAAGAATATATTCAGTTGAATTATCTGATGGATCATACACTAAAAATAAATTATCAGTAATATTACTTTTTAATGTTTTACCATCAAGTACAGCATCACGACCACCATATATTGGCGTATAATATTCATCACTTTCTTTCTTAAATATTAAATATGAAGCTCTAGCAAAATTCTTAACTTGATCATCAGTAAGTTCTATACTAAACTCTTTTTTATTTTTCTTAGTATTAACCTCAATTTTATTTTGATCTAAGTTAAAACTATATGCATATTGTGAACTTGAATTTTGAATATTATTAATACTTGAAATAAAATTATAATATTCAGAATTATATCCTAACCTTTTATAAATAGTAAGAAATCTAGTCTTATAAACATTATCTGCCTTAAATGGAAAATAAACTGAAAGACCTTTAGATTCATCACTATTTCCCCAATTATATACTACTGCATCATTTATAGAATTTTTTAATTTTGTTGCTTTATCATTTGATAAAATACTTAGTTTATCTGATAAGGTGTATAAATCAACCATATCATAAATGCTAGTAGATGATGATGCATATTGAAATAAATTACTTCTTGTTCTAGCAATTAAAGCATAATTATCTTTTGGCTTTAATTCACTTGAAAACTCACTTAATGCCTTATTAACTTTATCTATCTTAGATAAATCAATAATAGAATAAGTTTTAGTAATAGTCTCAAACGGATCTATCTCATCCATTTGATCAGAATATCTATTAATAAACTTTTTACCATATGTTACAGAATCATCACTTACAACAACATTATTTAAGAAGCTTAAAACATTACTTGTAGATGAACCATATGTAACTTCTTCTGATGCAATCATATACTCAGCATAAGGAGCAAGTATATTAGCAACCTCTAATGTTCCATTTAAACATGTTCTAAATAACACTGTATCTAATTTATTATTAGAATTAAATTTACTTTCTTTAAAAGCTTGTTTTAATTCAATAAGTGAAAGATTATCACCTGTAAATTCATCATAAACAGCTCCATCAATAGCACCACCATGATCATACAAAATAAGATCCATACTATCTGCTTTATAATTATCATAAACATAATTCAAATAATTTTTAAACTGAGTATAATCACCCATATTATTCTTGCTATAAGTTTCTATTTTTTGAAACCCATCACTCTTTAAAAGAAATATTGCATTCTCATCACTGCTTATATAATCGTTATGCCAACTCTTTGTACCACCAACATAAATAAGTACATTTGTTTTTTCTAAATCTATTTTACTTGGATCAATAGATAATAAATCAGAACTAACAATACTAGCTTTACTCTCTAAATCATTTCCAGAAATATACATCATTATCGTTCTAGAATTATTAACTTTATTTTGCTTAATTGGACCAAACAATAGTAAAAAGACAGCTAATAAAACTACTACTACCAAAAGTAAAACAATAATTATAACATGACTACTATTAATACCTTTTGAACTACTATTAATATTATTAATGGTATTAGTATTATTAGTATTATTTATTGTATTCTGAATACTTTTACTTACTTCATTAGTATTAGTTGAATTATTATTATTTACAGATTTACCACAACCACTGCAAAACTTAGAATCATTTTTTATTTCTTTTCCACAATTACTACAAAACAACTTACCAACTCCTAACCTATTATAATTTTACTCTATAGTTATTAATTTTTCAAGAAAAAAAAAGGAATGATATTCCTTTTAATTAGTTTTATTATTATCTACAGTGTAAATTAATTTTAAATCAGTGTTATAATAATCTGTTTTCTTATCTTTAGTTATAGTAATATAATTACTTCCAACATCTAAATCACTATCTTTATCAACTGTAATAGTTTTCTTAGAAAGTAAGTTATAAACAATTTTATTTTTAGAAGTTCCATCAGTATAATATATAAAAGTAGAATAAGAACTATCATAAACACTTTTTGAATTAAATTCTTGAACAGGTTTCATATTTTTGACATTAATTAAATATGTTTTATCACCTTTCTCAGCCATAATATATCTTTTTCCCTTAGAATCTAAATAATTAGATAATAATATTCCAAAATAATCTATATCAGAATACTCACAAGCTAAAACAACCTTATCTTTCTTCATTAATCCCTTACCATTATCACAAGAAAACTCTTTTATAGCACTGCTTTTTTGCCATGCACTAAGTTCACTAATCTTTTCAATAGTAGGTTTTTCCTTAGATGAAACATTTGTCTTTAAATTTAAATAACTATATTGTTCAGAATAACTCTTAGAGTCATCCTCTAAAACTAAATAATTATCTCCATAATATTCAACTTCAATATTTTTATTGTCAGTTTGATAAGCTATTTTATTATTTTTTATAAATATAGTTGAAATAAAATCATAACTTTCTGCTTTCTCTATAGTAAATACATTGTAATCTTCATCAGAAATAGAATATCCACCAAAATTATACACAACTTTTCCAGTTTTACAATTAATAATTCCACTAGTTTTGTTTTTTAATGAAATAATACAATAATTTTCATCTAATAATCCATAAGTATCAGATACTTCAGCATTTAAATAATCTTCATCACTTGTTAAATTATAAGTATAAGTTTTTTTACCTTTATAATTCATTACACCAGCAGTTCTTTTTAGTTTATTCTCCCATTCGAAATATCCAGAATCTAAATAATCTACGGTTGTACCATTTCCTGAAATTAATTTTAATTTTTTATTATATAATTGATCATTTATAACCCAAACATCATATTCATCAATATATTTTATTCCACTAGAATTTTCACTTGTCGCTTTAACATTTCCTTTTTTATCAATTATTTCATATAAAGTATTTTGAGTATTATTTTCAACTGTCTTTACTTTAACAATTGCATACTCACCAAAGAAATCATCTGCATAATCATAAATAGGTTGAACCAATACTTTACCTTTATTATTGATATAACCATATTTATTATTTTCTTCTATAATAATAGGAGACTTAGGATCAAACATAGGAGAAATAATTGTTTTTGGAGTAAGTAAAGATTTTATAACAACTATTATAACAATTAAAGCAAGTACAACTGCACAAGCAATTATAATAATCTTTTTATTAATTTTAAAATTAAAATTAAACTTTTTTTTGTTAGAGTTAGAATCCATATTTTGTGATGAATTATTGGAATTAGATTCTGTATTAAAATTCATTAAATTAGGAGTTGTTTGAGTTTGAATATTCCCCATATCTTGAGGAACACCAGAAACCAAATCACTAGAAACTTGACCAGGTTGTGGATCAATTGTATTATTCATATTAACACTTTGTGAAGAAACTTGATTCTGATTATTCATCATATCAGAACCCATTTCAGGAATTGGGCTAACATTTTGATTTGAAACTGGTTGAGTACCAATATCCTGAGTCGAATCAACAATTCCAGAATTTTGATTATTTAAATTATTATCATTATTCATATTAACACCTCTTACTATTAACTATAAAGATTATATCATATTTATTTACTTTTTAAATAAAAAAAGTAAAAAAAAAAGAAACTTGTAAAGTTCCTTAATTACTTAATTGCATAAGATGATGAATAATCTAATTCTTCACCATAAGATTTTTCTTCAGTATCAGAAATCATTTCACTTAACTCACTTTTTCTTTTAAAACTAGAAATATTTTTTCCTATCATAGCTTTAATTTGTTTTTGCTCAAGAATTCTAGGAAAGTACTCAATAGAATTGCTACTTTTTGAAGTATAGACAATAAATTCACGTTTTTGTTCATCAGATAAAATAGATTTATCTAGAGATTCAACACCTCTTTCTCTAACTTCTTCTAAATCTCTATCTCTTTGTTCTGACAACTCATCTACTTTTTCTCTAATTTCTCCTATAGTAGCATCTAGTTCATCAAGTGCAGATAACAAATCACCTCTTGAATTTAAATATTCTTCTAGATTTTGTAAACTACTAAACAATTCCATACCTTTTCCTTCAAATCCAAGTGTTCGAACGTTTTGATTCTTAATATACCAGATTCTTATCTGATTTATAATAGATATTCTGATATTATTTAATCGTTCTTGAATTGTATCTATCAAATTTTTATCATCACTAGATTTAAATGTCTTTGTAGACAAAGCATTTAATCTTGATTGCAACATTGTAACTTCGTTTTTTATACTATCAACCTTTTCAACTTTATCACCATGCATATCTAATATTTCTAATAAATCTATCCTTCTACTACTAGATGGAACTAAAAAATCCATTTTATCCATTGTGAATTGATCATCAGTTTTTCTCATCTCTTCTGTAGCTTTCTCACGTTTATCCTGAACAAATTTTCCAAGTTCATCAATTCTAAAACAAAGATTATTATCCCAATAACCCAAAGAAACATATAATGAGTCTTGAGATAATTCTCCAACATTACCAAAAACACTTTCCCATTCTTTTTTTTCTTCAGTTATGCCAGTAGAACGAACCATTTCCTGCCTAATACCATCTAATTCACGAGGTAATTGAAAAGTATAACATCCATTAGAATATTTTTTATCTAAATCAAAAACCTCTTTTCTAACTCCTCTTGCCACCGAATAATCCTCTTCACTAAATGGAAATTCACCAATTTTTCTTTCTTCTTCAGATCTATATTGAACATCATATTGAGGATCAGATATATCAAGCGAAACTGTAGTTAAAGTAGTTCCTTTAGCTACCCAATATGTAGAATAAAATTGTGCATAAAGAGATTTTTTTAGCCATTCAGTAACTAATTCTCTTGTCTCAGGATTATCTAAAGAACCACTTCTAACAGAATTTAACTCTTGAGACATTTTATCAGGAGTAGAAATTTCACCACTTAATAACACATTATTATTTATTTCTTTATATTGAATTGCAATTCCTCTTAACTGTTGTAACTGTTCATTATCTAGTGCATCAACTTGTTCAGAAATTAATACCGGAAGTGCTCTCTGCCATTCATTTCTAAGTTTATATTTTTCATTCAATTCTTCTTGTTCACTTGGAGAAAGTCCTGAACTCTCCTTTGACCTTAACTCAGCAATTCGTTCATCAAGTTCTCTACAAAATTGAATTGTTTGATTTATACTTTGCTCATTTGTAATATCAAAATTTTTTATAATACTTTGTAAAGTCATATCATTCACTCCTATCATTAACAAAATTATAACAGAACAAAAGATTTAAG
>DLOU01000017.1 GCA_002477275.1 Caryophanales bacterium UBA7476 | reverse complement strand
CTTAAATCTTTTGTTCTTTATTTAAAAAAATGTATAATATATTTAAGAGGTGATAATATGGAATATAGTAAATATACAATGATGAATAGAAAGAACGGATATATTGATTTTTCATTACTTTTTAATTCCATATATTCTTATGAATATAATAATGGTGATTTAAAAGATAATTTAGCTACTATTGATTATTATTGCTTAGAAGTAGTAGACGGCCTTCTTCTTCCTAGTAATAGATCTGGTGGTCCACTTGCAGTTGCTCTAGAAACGCATAGCTTTAAATCATGTTTATATATGTTAAAAAATCGTGATAGGTTAGGTATTAACTTAAATAATTTATTGGAAGATGAAAATAGAAAATCTATTGATTTAATAGAAGAATTTGATTTTGTATTAACTTATTTTTCTGTAAAAGAAGAAGAAAGAAAATTGGGTATGTTCAAGATGTTTTTAGGTGAAGAAAGAGAAAAAGAAGAAAGAAAACATCTAGAAGAAGAACTTGCTGCTCTTGATGAAATCAAAGAAATAGTTAAAAATTATAAAGCAAAAAAAAAGTAGGAAATTATAATTTAAATTTCCTCTTTTTTATTTATTATGAATTGTAAAATATTGATAACTTCATACATTATAAAAGCTAAAATTCCTAATATAAAAACACTTGATATAACTAGATTAATGTTGAAAACTTGAGATCCATACATTATTAAATATCCAAGTCCCTCTTTTGAAACAAGTAATTCTCCCATTATAATACCAATTAATGTTAGACCTATATTAACTTTTAACAAACTAATAATATTTTTTTTATTACTTGGAATAACAACTTTAAATAGTATATCTTTTTTTGATGCATTAAATGATTTTAATAATTTAATGTAATTACTGTTTGTAGAATTAAAGGCATTATACATATTTATAGTTGTAGTAAATAAAGAAATTAAAATTGCCATAAATATAATTGATTTTATACTAGCACCAATCCAAATTATTATTAAAGGACCAAGAGCAACTTTTGGTAGAGAATTAATGACTGTTAGATATGGGTCTATTATTTTTGCAAATTTTTTTGACATAAACATTATTACTGAAATTATAAAACTAATAATAGATGTAATTGTAAAACTTATTATTGTTTCATAAGTAGTTATTCCTATGTGTTTTAATAGTGTTTTATCTTTTGATAGAGATATAATAGTTTTTATTACTTCTTTCGGTGATGAAGATAAAAAGGTATTAATTATATGATATTTACTTAATAATTCCCATGATAGTAGAGCTAATAATAATATTAATATTTGTATGGTTAATATAATTCTTTTATCTTTTTTTATTTTTTTTATATAAATGACATGCTCTTCAGTATTATTCATTAAGATCACTCCAAATCATATCATAATAAGTATTATAATTATCTTCTTTTTTTGTTTTTAAATAATCTCTTTCCCCATTAAAATTTATTTTATAAATATTAACTATTTTTGATGGTCTCTTACTTAATACAATTACTTTATCTGAGAAAGTAATTGCTTCATCTATACTATGTGTTACCATTATTACTGTTTTATTTTCATTTTTAATAATGTCATATACATCTTTACTTACTTTAATTCTTGATTGTGAATCAAGAGCAGAGAATGCTTCATCTAGTAATAAAATATCTGGTTTAATAGCGAGTGTCCTGATTAAAGCAACTCCTTGATTCATTAAAAGACAATTTATATGTTCCATGTAATTATTATATTTCTTTCTCCGTTATTAATATTATCTATTTCAATTTTGTCAATAAAACTATTTATTATTTCAGCGTCAAGTTCTTTTATTTCTCTATGCTTATATGGTATAAAATTATTTATATCTATATTTTTAATTTTTTTATTTAGTTTTTCGATTTCTTCTTTATATATATTTTTTTCATTATTATAAATATTTAATAGATTATTGAAGTCTTCTTCTGATAGTATTTTATTTATTTTGTCTTCATAGATATTTTTAATATATATGTTTATTTCTTTATAATTATTTTGCTTTTCTATAAGATTTTTTTCTATTTCTTTTTTCCTTTCTATTACATAGTTATTTATTTTATTTATTAATAATTCTTCATCAAAAAATTCCTTTACTAAATTATTTATATTATTTAATAATATACTTTTCAGTATTTCGTAATTAATTGAATTTCTATTATTACATTTATTTTTTTCAGCATTTATACAAGTTAAATAAGTATTATTTTTTGTACTTTTTTTTCTCATAATATTTTTACATTTATAACAAAAAATTTTTCCTGAAAGAATATGGTTGTTTCTTGTTCTAATATTATTTTTTTTCTTTTTATTAATTATGTTTTGTACTTTCATAAATGTTTCTTTATTAATAATTTTAGGATGTGTATTTTCTTTTCTTATCCAATTATTTTTATCTTTTGAAACTGTCTTATGATTTTTATAACTAATAGTTGTTCTTTTTCCTTGAATTAAATTACCAATATATATTTCATTATTCAATATAGTTTTAATTGTATTGTTATTCCATAATATTTCTTCTCTTGGTTTATTACTAACTATATTTAACTTTATTTTTTTTTGATATTTATATAGTGAAGGCGAGGGGATGTTTTTATTGTTTAAGTAATTTGCTATTGAAGTATAATTATAACCTGATAAAAATAAATTATATATATTTTTAACAACTTTACTTGCTTCTTTATCTATTTCTAATATGTTTTTATTTTTTTTAAAACCATATGGAGCAAATGGTGAAATAAGTTCACCTTGTTTCATTTTTATTTTTAAAGCACTTTTTATATTGTTTGATACATCTTCTAAGTACCATTCATTTACAAGTGCGTTTATTTGTCTGGTTTTTGTTGTTTCATTTTTTTCTGTATCTATATTATCTGCTAAACTTATAAATCTTATCTTCCATTCTTTAAATTTATTGTTTATATATTTTTCTACTATTTCAATATCTCTTGAAAATCTTGATTGACTTTTACAAAGTACAATGTCTAGTTTTCCAATTTTACAATCATATATCATTCTTTCAAATTCTGGTCTATATGTTCCTGCACCTGATATGTTTTCATCACAATATTCGTCTACAAAAAGAAAATTTTTGTTTCTCTTAATAAAATCTAATAACATATTTCTTTGGTTTTTTATAGATTCACTATCATCTTCTTTATTTATCTTATTTTTATCTTCATTTGATAATCTTAAATATATACCAACTCTATAATAGGTTTTAATATTTTTATTCCTCCTTGTTTTTATTTTTAATAATGATTTTATATATTATTTTATTTAATTCTTCTTTGTTTAGCTTAAATTTATAAATATTTTTCACTTTGTAATCTATTTTCATTTATATCACCTGTTATATATATATTAAAAAAAAATTATTATATTAACTTTGTAAAAAGGAAATTACTATGTTATTATATTATTATAGTTAGGGTTAGGAGTGGTCATAAAATGAGTAATAATGGTTTGTCTAACATAAGAGGCATAGGTGTTAATGGTTCAACACAAAAAAACTTTACTACATCTTCATCTTCTGTTACATTTGGTAATTCTTCACATAGTGGTACTAATACAACTGGTTCTAGTAGTTTTAAAAATGAAGTTGAAGAATTTGATTTTTCTAAAGAAACTAAAACATTTGGTAATTCTTCAAGTACTAATAATAAACCATCAATTGATAATAATAAAGTGAATCAAATTAATAAGGATAATCAAATTGCATCTAATAATAATCAATCATCATTTGGGTATAATAGTGGTGGACAAGGTTATACAAATAGCAATGGGGCTGCTAGTTCAAATACTGGGACTACTTCAAGTGTGAATAATGGAGCAGCTAATTCAAGTAATGGAGATTCTGTAATGGTTTTTGATCAATTTCAAGAAGAAAATAGAGATGGTTCTAATGATAATTCAATATTAAGATTAGATCCAAATGCAGAAAACTCAGGTCAAAAAGATGGATTAGTACGACTAGATCCAAATGCAGGTAATTCAAGCCAAAGAGGAGGACTATTACAACTAGATCCAAACGCAGGAAACT
>DLOU01000016.1 GCA_002477275.1 Caryophanales bacterium UBA7476 | reverse complement strand
CACTTTCCTTATAAATAAAAAGACTCTTTAGAGTCTAATCATATTTTTTCTTAAAATAATTATATAATTTTATGGTTCCTAAAATAAATAACCATAAAACAAATATCAAATTACTTATCTGAATAAAAGATAATATATATTGATCTTTATAAATACTATAATCTATGGATAATCCTATATTATTTGATATTACATAACTAAATAATCCAACAAATAATGTGAATAATATAAAGCTAAATATATAATTAAAAATTTTAAATTTCATTGTATATTTTTCACTATAAACATTTTTTATCAAGTAAATAGTTGTAAATATTATAATAACAAAATAGAAAGCCATTGATGGGAAATAATAATAGTGCATTATTAGCTTTATTATTTCTTCGACAGCACTTTTTGTATATTCATGAAATCCCATTGCCATAAATGCAACAAATAATAATATTATTATTGGTATAAAAATATTAACTATAGTTTTATTCCTTTTTAGATTAAAAAATAAAAATAGAAAGATACATAGTACAATTATCAATAATTCTATTGGCATAAATGATGAAAAGAAATACTTAAATATTAATTTCAATTTCTGAAATAAAGTTAAATCAATATTCATCATTTATCACCTCTCTTATCTTATATCAAAATAATATACAGTTTGTTCTGTGTCACTATCCTTTGTACATGTAATAAGAGTAAGTTCTTTTGTATTTTTATTAGGTCTTTTTACTTCTAATGTTCCTATTTTTGGTACATTTTCTATTTTAACTAATTCATAACTATATTTTTCACCATTATAAGTAACATATGCATAATCTCCTTCATTCAATTTATATAGATATGCAAAAAAGGATATGTATGCATCTCCTGAATGTGCATAAAGTATGAAGTTTCCATAATCTACATCTGGCATATTACTTTTATCCGATATTGTAATATTATATTGAATATTATTATATCTTGATGATGGATCCACGAAACCTCGTTTTAAACCAATTTTAGGAATTTCTAAATATCCTATATAATTATATTTTATTTTTGGTTTTACTTCTGATTTTGTTTCTGTATTTGTTACTTCTTGAGGTATTTCTTCAGTATTGTTAGTTTTTTCTACCTTAGTGTCTTCAACAAATAAAGCTAGTCTCACACTCTCATATATCATTTCTCTTAATACTTGTAATCTTCCATATGATAGAGTTATTACCCCCGCAAATACAAGGAAGGAGCCAATTAATAGTATTTGACTCCTTTTTAATTTGCGTTTATTTCCTTTTTTAGATTTCTTTTGCTTTTGTATTAACATATATTACAGTAAGTCCTATTACTAATACCATTGCACCAATAATATATATATATTGTGAATAATCAACTCCAGTATCTGGAACTGTTATTTCTAATTTTAATGGAACTGTTTTTAGTGAATATGTTGATGTAGCAAGTAATGCTATTTGACTCTCACTATCTAATTTATATGCTAAATATTTATCCTTAAGGAATTTACCTGAGAAATCACCACTAATTTTTGCAGTTGTTCCTTCTTTAACTGATGATGCAGGTATTCTTATTCTAAACTTCTTATTAGCTAAACTTGAATAATCAGTTATAGTATTTCCTTCTTCATCTACAATACTTGTATTATATTCATTATCGTTTATTATAAAATTAAACCCAACAAAATCAGTATTAACTGCAGTTGTAATTCCAACTTCAATTAAATTAGTTTCATAATAATTTTTATCATCTGTAAGTGTTAATTCTATATCTCCACTTTTAATTTCAATTTTGTTTTCAGTTGTTGATGCTGCAGCAGCTTGAGCTCCAATTACATAATTATAAATAGCATTAGCTGATCCTGAAGCATGACTATTTTGAACAGAATTCCATGTTTCTCTCAATGTATTTAGTGTATCTATGTTATTTTGTAAAGCTGTTTGTGCTTCTGGAGTAGAAGGTGCTGCACAAGTATCTGCTTGACACCATTCAAATGGTTTTGCTCTTTGTAATTCTTGATAAATCCAGATTGCAACTTGAGCATTATAGTAATCACCTAACTCAAGTGTAATAGTGTTATTACTAACTTCGACATTTTCATATGCCTTATTAATTATATAAGTTATTCCTTCATCAATCATATTATCTGAAGCTGAATCTCTTTCATATTTTTTTCCAGCTCTAGGCATACCTTTTAACATTTCTAAGCAAAACATATCAATTGTATATGTTTCTCCTGAATCAGTAATATTTACTTTACCAATAAATTTTTCTCCTAGGCTTATATATCCATTTGCTCCTTGATAACCATAGTAGCTGTATCCACTTGGTAAACTAAAATTATCTGTTCTCTCCATAAATTCTATTTGACCAGAGGAATTCTTTAAAATTATTTGTGTTGCTGTTGTTATTTCGGATATATCCTCTGCATCTATTTCTGTTGGTAATGCATAACTTGTACTAACTGTATTAGTAATCATATATACACCTACCATGAAGAAGCATAAGAAAAATCCTAAAACCATTGTTGCATATGCATTATTTTTAGTTCTATTATTCTTTGACTTTTCATTATTCATATACATAATCTCCTATCTTTATATTTAATTATAGTATATCACATATTTCTTTTTTTTAAAGTGTTTTTTTATTATTTTATAAATTTAAATTTTTCTATACAAAAAAATAGACTATAAAGTCTATTTTACTTTTTTATTAATAAGTTCTACAAATCTCTTTGGATTTTCTATCAATCTTTCGTGCAATTTTGTATTATTTCTTATTTCTCTTATAAATTCTATTTCTTCTTTTGAAATATATGAACCATATTTAGCATTATCTTCAGCTACTTGATATGAATCATTTCCTAATAAATAATTAATATCTACATTGAATGTTTCTGCAAGAACTTTTAGGGTTTCTAGAGTAGGTGTTCTTGTTCCCTTCTCGTAGCAACAAATACTAACTTTTGTAACGTTAATAATCTCTCCTAACTCTTTTTGAGTTAGGCCAAGTTTTTTACGTTGTTCTTTAATGCGTTTGCCTAATATCATTAAACCACCTCAAAATTAGTATTTTCAAGATAATTATAGATATTCTTAAATAATAATTGTTTAAAGTTAGCTATTTGTAAATTTTAACTATTTACTATCTTCTTCTTTTTTACTTGATAAGAATGTTACTTTCTCTGCTATTACTTGTATTATAGTTTTATTTATATTATCTTCTTCTTTTATTCTTGATTCGATTCTTCCTTTT
This sequence comes from Caryophanales bacterium UBA7476, assembly GCA_002477275.1. Taxonomy (GTDB): domain Bacteria; phylum Bacillota_I; class Bacilli_A; order RF39; family UBA660; genus CAG-417. The sequence continues at coordinate 22,744 of DLOU01000016.1, read as the reverse complement.
ATACCAATTATGTCTCCTTTTTTACAGTATTCAGCAGTATTACTAGCTATATTATTCCATAGAAGGCATTCAATAAAATCAGTTTCATAGATTCCATCATGATTTTTATAACTTCTTGGAATTGCTAATGTTATGAAAGAATATTTTCCGTTATTTTCTCCTGTTCTTACTTCTATATCTTTTACTAATCTTCCAACTAATACAACTTGGTTAAGCATGTTATCCCTCCTTTCGCCCATGTATTTTACTTGTTTATTATTAAGTGTCAAAAATGTATTATTGTATATTTCATCTTATTTTAAACATAAAAAAACAGATTTCTTTTGTTGAAATCTGTAATTTCTGTTTCTATTTTATTCTCAATTTACAAAAATCATAGTTTATGATTCATCTAGTCTATTTAACATTTTAACTATTGCATCTCTTGGAAGTAGAGCACATTTTTTTCTATTTGGTTGTTTATATATTTCATCATAAACAATTAAATCACCTAAAATATCTCTATCATATTCTTTTTCTTCAATCATATTATCATAGTTTTGTAATATTTTTCTAGCTTCATTAACTGTTTTTCCAATTAGCTTTTTTATCATTAAAGATGTAGCACTTGTTGATATTGCACATGCTTCACCATCAAATCTTATATCTTCTAATACTCCATCGACTACTTTAATCTCTATATCCAGATTATCTATACATGACTCATTATTGGTGTTTTCTCTTATGTAATGAACATCATTTGTTAATCCTCTGTTAGCTGGATTTTGATAATTGTCTAAAATTATTTCTCTTCTTACTTCTCTATCCTCTAGTACGTTCATTTTATCTCCTTTATAAGACTATTTTAAAAATATCTTCACTATTTTTTAATACTTCTATTAGTCTATCAATTTCTTCTTTTGTATTATATAAGTGAAGGCTTACTCTACAAGTATTTCTTATATTCATCTCGTCTTTAAGCATTTTAGCACAATGATTTCCTGCTCTTATTGCTATCTTATAATGATTTAAATAAATAGATGTATCTTGGCTAAACACTTTATCTATATTAAATACTATTATTCCACTATCACTTTTCTTATTATATAAAATAATATTATCTATCTTTTCAAGATTTTCTATTAAATATCTTTTTAATTCTATTTCATGTTTATGAATTTTTTCTATTCCTACATTATTAATATATTTTATTGCTTCTTTTAATCCTAATACTTCAGCAATTGGTGGTGTTCCGCCTTCAAATTTAGTTGGAACGCTTTTTAATTCATAACTTCCATCTTCTTCAAAGAATTGGTTCATTCCCCCTCCATAAAGAAGTGGATCAGTCTCTTCTAGTAGTTCTTTCTTTCCATATAGTACTCCAACTCCTGTTGGTCCTAACATCTTATGACCTGAAAATGCCAAGAAAGAAATATTATCTCTTTTTGCATCAACTACTGTATGTCCTACAGCTTGTGATTCATCTACAATATAGTAAATACCTTTTTCTTTACAAATTTCTCCAATTTCTGTTATAGGTCTTACATCTCCTATAACATTACTTATGTGAGCTATTGCTAGTGCTTTTGTTTTTTCTGTAATACTATTTAATACATTTTCAACAGTTACCTCATAATTTTCATTTAATGGTATATATTTTACAACAATTCCAATTTCTTTTTGAAGTACAAGATATGGAAGTAAATTACTGGCATGTTCTCCCTTATTTACTAGTATCTCGTCTCCCTCTTTTAGATGTTTCTTTAAGAATCCAAATGCAACTAAGTTTAATGCTTCAGTACTACCTTTTGTAAATACTATTTCATCTTTATCTTCTGCATTAATAAAATCTCTTACAACTTCTCTTGTCTCATCATACTCATGATTTGTTTTTTGTGCTGCATCATAATCTCCTCTATGGATGTTTGATGTATATTTTGTATAATATTCGTCCATCTTTTTTATAACAGATAAAGGTTTTAAAGAGGTTGCTCCATTATCAAAGTATATTACATCTCCGTTTAACATTGGAAAATCTTCTCTATTCATTTTTACACCTCCTATTTTAATTATATTATATGTATATTTATTATTTTTAAATATTTAATTTAACTAATAATCTCAAAATTGCAACTATATTTTAGCACATTATTATTAAAAAAAAAAGAGTTCTGTTGAACTCTATTATGCAACTTTCTTATATGATTTATTATCTTCACTTCTGAAGTCAGAGAATGCATCATATACTTCACCATATACTTGTTCTATTGTTCCTTCTAATGAACTAATTTTATTTTTTAAATCATCATTATCAGATTGTAATGATTTATTTTTACTTGTTAGCTCAACATTATTTTCTTTTAATGATTTATTTTCACTTGTTAATGAAGCAATTCTTTTATTTTGCTCTTCTGTAACTTCTTTTTGATCTTCTATTATTTTTCTTTGTTTTAATTTGTCATCGTTTAATGAAGATATTTCCCCTTCAAGATTTTTTATTTCAGAAGTTAATTCTTTAATTTTCTTATCTTTTTCATCGCTATCTTTTTCTAAATCATCAACTTTTTTACGTGCTGCTGTTATTAGTGATGCTATATCTGCCATTTGTTCTTTTATTTCAGGTGAAGCCTTTGCATCATCATCTTTATCAGCATTATCTTCAACTTCAGCTACCTCTACTTCTGCAGGTTCTTCGACACTATCACTACTACTGCTAGATTCTTTCTTTTCAAATATAGAACTTACATTTTTTATATCTGAAATTTGGAAGTAGTCTGATTTTGTTTTTTCTTCTTTTTCGTCTTCTTTTGATGGTTCATATTCAATATCATTAACTACTTCTGGAGTAGGCTCATATTCAATATCTTCATCTTCTTCTGTTAACTCTGGGGCACCTTCTTTTTGTTCTTCCATTTCTGGTACCTCAAGAGTATCAGCCATTTTTTCATTTACTTTAGCAAATGTTTCTACTGGCATCTGTGGCATGGACTCATTTATTACTTCTTTTTTATTTTCATTTTCAAATATTGCAACTAATTTATCATTTGCTTCGTCACTATGTACAAGAATATTACCATCATTTTCTACTACGAAAATTGCTCCTTCATATATTAATTCTAAACTACCATCTACTATTTTATATATGTCATATTTAGATTTATCATCTAGTATAAATTTGATTTCTCCATCTAAATCTCTTTTTATCTTAGATCTTATACTTTCTTTCTTTTCTTCATCATCTTGAGTTTCTCTACTAACTGCAATAAACATATCATTAACTGGTGCAATAGTAGAATTAACACATGGTACTAATACTTTTCCATTTGTATCAATAATACCAATTGTTTTTCTTTCGGATCTATTAAGAGCTTCTGAAACACTAGGAGTAACTGCATACATATCATTACCTACTTCAATGTCTTCAACTAAATAATATGTTTTATCCTCATCTAGTTTAACAAATTTGCATCTTCCTTCTTCATATCCTGCTTGTCTAACTAACCCTTCAGTAAATTTGATAGTTTCCATCCTAGTCACACTCCTATTATTATAATAATAACATATTTTTAGATTACAGACAATAAAATTATTTTTATTTATTCATTTAGTTGAATTTTTTTATTCACTTGGATAAAATAATATTGTGGTGATAAGATGAAAAATAAAGAAAAAAGATTGTTTACTGAAATGATTATATTTTTATTTATCATTATTTTGTGCTTTGGATTAATAATAATTAACTATAAATCAGATGAAATTAAATTAAAGAAAGTAGAAGAAAAAATCGATGAGTACATTAAAGATAACTATTCTGATATAGATAAAGATGTAAAAAAAGAAAAGTTAAAACAAAAAAATAATTCTTATTCAATTAAAATATATAATAAGAATAATAAAAACTTATTCTTTTATATTACTTATAAGGATAAAAAAATAACTAGTACATATCCAAAAGATTATTTAGAAGGTAATTCTTTAACTTCTTACTATAATAAAAAAATAAATAAGGATTTAAAAGCTAAAAATAAAAATTCTAATTTTAGTAATCTAACTATATCTTATGATGTTAAATTAAATGATTGTACAGATTTAATATATAAAAGACTAATTAATAATAAATATAATTTACCAATTTATACTATTAATGATGAGGAAACTATTCCATTTGATGCGATTAGTATAAACAAAAGAATTCAACTCACTTCTAAATATGTTAATAGTATTGGTTTTACTCCAAAATACTATAGTTTAACTTATACTGATTCTAACAACTTGGTAAATTCTATGAATATTAAGTTTAAATCTGATATACTTAATATAAGCACTCTTGATATAGGAAGTGCTATTGTTAATAACAATAAATCTATTTTAGAAAAGTATTCAATTGAAATTAAATATTTAAATTAAGGAGTGATAATATGGAAAATTGTTTATTTTGTAAAATAATTAATGGAGATATTCCTTCAAAAAAAATATATGAGGATGATAAGGTATTTGTTTTTTTAGATATTAATCCTAACTCAAATGGTCATATGTTATTAATACCAAAGAAACATGTTGTTACATTTTTAGATATTAATGGTGATGATATTAGTTATTTTTTAAATATTATTCAAGATAAGTTATACCCTCTTTTAAAAGATAAATTAAATATAGATGGTTTAACTTTTAGTCAAAATAATTTTTTAGGACAAGATGTAAAACATTATCATATACATTTAATTCCTAGATATGAAAAAACTAATTCTTTTTACGAAAAGAAAGATGTTGAAGAAATCTATAACATTTTAATGAATTAATATTAATATAATATCAGTTATGGTTGTAATAATTAAAATATTAGAAAACCATTCTGGTATTTTTTTTATTATTTTATCTGTTTTCTTCTTTAATAGAAAAACATATAGTAAGGATAGTATTGTCCAAAGTATACTTACCTCTAAACATATATACTTTCCAATATGGAAATGTTTATGTTTATAGTTCCAAAGTGTTTTTCCTAATAATTTATGAGAAAATATTCCTGTTAAGTATTCAAAAAGTGTTAGTAGTATAAATACTGATATTGTAAATATTATAATTTTGTATTTCTTTTTTATCTTTATTTTTTTTAATATGTACTTATCTAATAGAAATATAATTATTGCTCCTACTCCATATATTGGTTTAATTGGTTCTGTTAATAAATTATTTATTATTTTTCCTTTTGTTGTAAAATTTAATACTAGTTCATATATATATCCAATAAAACTATAAATGTAAAAAGTATTGATGTAATAATACATATAATCACCTTGTAAATATTTTGTACTATATTGCTTTATTTATACAAAAAAAACAAATATGAATAACATATTTGCTTTTTTTATTTTAATAATATCTATTATTGTTTGTTGTACATCCTAGTATTATTGCAAGTAAAATATATAATACTATAATGAATACAAAACCATTTCCACCTCTTGTGTTATTTCCACAAGTTACATTATTATCTTGGCAAGACATTAAAACACCTCCTTTAAATGTATACACCTAATATGATAATTAATAGAATAAATAGTACTAATATTATTGCAGATGATGAAATACTGTTTCCCATAATCTTTCCTCCTTTTTTTGGTATTCACATTATTTTATGGCATTAAGTCGAAATATGTGATTAAACTTACCTAAAATCTTGAAATTATTATTCTTTTTATGATATTATAGTTATGCATACATAGGAGGAAATATATGAAAAAAAGTGCAGTTTATGGTATTACTACTCTTGCTATTGTAAGTTTATTAACAGGGTGTGGTTCTACTAAATTAAAAAATGGAGAAAAATTAGTTGCAAAGGTAGATGGTTATAAGGTTACTGCCGATGATTTATATAAATCTATGGTAAAAAAATATGGAGTTGAAACTCTTATTAATAACATTGATCATGAATTACTTGATACAACATACAAAACAGATGATGCTGAAAAAGAAGCAATTGATAAACAAATTAATCAAATTAAAGAAACTTATGGTTCTGATGATACAATATTCTTATCTGTTATTAAACAGTTATATAATGTTGAATCTGAAGATGAATTAAGAGAAATTATTTCACTTGATTATAAAAGAGATTTAGCTATTAAAGATTATGTAGCTAAAGATGTAGTTACTGATGAAGAAGTTAAAGATTATTATGAAAATAAAGTTATTGGTGATGTTAAAGCTAGTCATATTTTAATTAAACCTGATACTAGTGATGATGATAGTGAAGAAGTTAAAGAACAAAAAGAAGAGGAAGCTTTAAAAGAGGCTCAAAGTATTATTAAAAAATTAGATGATGGTGAAGATTTTAGTAAGCTTGCTAAAAAATATAGTGACGATAAAGCTACTGCTAGTAAAGGTGGAGATTTAGGTTACTTCAATAATGATGATAATTTAGATGAAGATTTTGTTACTGCAGCTGCTGGACTAAAAAAAGGAAAATATACTACTGAACCAGTAAAAACAAAATATGGTTATGAAATAATCTTAAAAGTTAATGAAAAAGATAAACCTTCTCAAGAAGATAAAGAAGATGAAATTAGAACTACTCTTGCTGAAGAAAAAATATCAAGCGATTCTAGTACTTCAGCTTATTATAAGAGACTAAGAGATTTCAGAGAAAGTAAAGGATTAAAATTCAGTGATTCATCTATAAAAAAATTATATGAAAAATATATGGATTCATTAATAAATGAAGATTCAGAAAATGAATAAAGATAGAACATCATTAAGTTCTATCTTTTTTTAATAAAAGCCTTTTAAAGCCATCTTCTCTTTAATTTTATATTCTAGTTCTTTTCCACTATATTTTCTTGATAACCTATTCTTTATTTTATTGTATTCTTTTTCTCTTATATCACTATCATCACTTAATTTAACTTTTGAAAGAGCCCTTTCAATTAATTCTTGACTAAATCCTTGATAAATTAAATCATTTCTTATCTTTTTTATAACATAGTTATTTCCTTTAGAGTGATTAGAATTAAATCCTTTTTTTACAAGCTTATCAATCTTTTCTATTTCTACTTCTTCTGTAAACTCATTCATTGCTTCTTCAATTATCTTTATATCTACACCTTTTTCCTCTAGATCTCTTTTAATTCTAATTGGACCATGACTAGTGCTAATTATTTGTCTATGAATGTAGCTATTTGCATAAAACTTATCATCAATATATCCTGAAGTCTCTAATGTATCTAGTACTTTATTAAGAGTTTCATTATCAAATTCATCTTTTAGTTTTTGATACAACTCTTTTCTTGTATAACTTCTCTTCTTTATACTTTTTATTGCAGTGTAATAACATTTATAGTAATTATTTAACTCATCTATCTCTTTTATTTTTTTATTATCTAATTCTTTATTAATTAATAGTTCATACTTTAAAATAACTTCTTCATATGTAAATATGACATCATTATTATCAAGTTTTAATTCATATACTCCGTCTTTTAATTTTTTAAATTTCTCTATTTTCATATTATCACCTAACAAAAAAAATATATCATACAAACGTACGTTAGTCAATCTAGTATTCTAAAAAATACGGCATATTCTTTGATCCGTCTCCTCCTAATACATTAATGTTATCTTTTAAATATACAACTGGTCTATAGTAGTTATATGAATTATTCTCTGTTTCTACTAGACTTCCTTCTTTAGAAATATATCTATAATAATTATTATTCATTGTAATCCATTCATCCTCATCTTTGAATAAAAAACTTTTTTTCTGACATTCCTTTAAACTAGTAGAACACTTTTCATCAAATCCATTATAAAAACTTTCTTTAAAATCATCATCACTTAAAATAGTAAAATATGTTTCTTCATATTTATTATTATCCTTTGTAACTATTTTTTCTATTATTTTATTATTATTTTTAAATTTTTTTTCTTCATATTTTACTTTTTCTTCATAAAAATTTCCCCTAACTATTTTTATTCTATATTCACTTTTTAAGTTTGATAATAATACTTTTTTTATTCCTAATATTCTCCACAACTCGCAACTCTTTAAGTTTTTATTAGTGCAATTAAAATATATATAATTATTTGGATTTAGTCCTATATATAGATATTCATTATCTACTTTATATATTTCTTTACTATTATCTGTATCAATATAATAATTCTTATTTGTATTTGATTTCGTCTTTAATACATCTTTTAAACTTGCATTTATTTTTGTCATATCATAATAGACTTTTAAATGTATATGTTTGTTTTCTATATTATAATCAGTGTTTTTATTAATCCATATTCTTAAATCAAAATTCTTTTTTTCATTACTATTTAGTATTCCTGAATAAATAATATAGTTATTCTTTTCATCATTTTTTAGTATTTCCTTTTTTTCATTTAGTAAGTAACTTATATTTTCTAATTCTATTTTTCTATCATTACAACCATCTAAATAAATTAATTCTTCATACTCTTTTAAATAAATATTATATATAACTTTATAATTATTATTATTGATTATAGAAAAAGAATAAGGCTCTCTTTCTAAAACTTCTTCATATGTTTCTTTTTTTCCATCTACTATGCTTAATTTATCTTGTTTATATTCTTTTTCATTATTTATGTAAGTACTATTTTTTATAGAACTAAAAACATTCTTTATTCCATATAAATCACTAGTACTTTTTACAATTAAAACTAAAATTATAACTACTGGAATTATGTATTCAGCTTTCTTTTTCATAATAAAATTATAACAAAAAAAAGAAAGATAATTCTTTCTTTCAATCGACTTATTATTACATTATTTTAACATTAATATTATATCAATAATAATTCCTGTTATAACACCTAAAGAATATATTAAAGTAACAATTTTTATATTATCTTTTAATGGTTTATTAACTCTAAATAGTACTAATAGTCCTACTCCACTTCCTGTTAATAATCCTCCAATCATTGATCCATATGTTATAGCATTCTTTAAATATAATTCTGTTATTACAACACTACTACCACAATTAGGTATTAAGGCAATTAATGTTGTTATAAATGATCCAAATACACTATTTTTTAGTAATATTTTAGAAAGTAGTTCTTCACCAAATACTTCCATCAATGTATTTAAAATAAGTGTGGTTGCTAGGATAAATAATAAGGTAGTTAAAGTATGTTTTATTGCTGATTTAACTATTCCATGTTCACAATGGCAATGTTCTTCCTCACATAAATTATAATTAATTTTTTCTTTCTTTTTAGTTTTATTTGATTCTTTTTTTCTTAGTACTAAGTCAATAATAAATCCATAAAGCATACCAATTATAACTTTTGTTAACAATATCTTTAATATAAGTGTTCCTTCTGTTTTGTGACTTAACATTATTGGAAGCATTTCATCACTTGTTGATAAGTAAATAGATATTAGTGTTCCTAAAGTAATTATTCTTGTAGCATATAAATTAGTTGCCATAACAGAGAATCCGCATTGCGGAATGGCTCCTAATAATCCTCCTAAAATTGGACCAAATTTACCTGCATTACTAATAACCTTTTTATTCTTATTACTTAGTTTATGTTCAATTAATTCTATTATTAAAAATGCAACAAAAAGAAATGGTAATAATTTTAACCCATCTATTAATGTATCTAATAAAACATCTAACATTATATCACCCCAATAAACATTCCTATGTAGTATAACATATTATTTTAAAAGAAAAAAGTAGTTTATCTACTTTTTGTTTTTTTAGCACTGTTGTCTAATCTCACAAACTCCACCACTAATATCACTAAATCCTTCATTAATATTTGTTTTTAGATTTTTCTCTTGGTCTTTTGAAATCTTAGTTCCATATTCATAGTCATCCGATATATTTTCGATAACCTTTTTTATTTCTCCATCTTTTGAAAATACAATAGTTCCATTTTCTATTTTCTTTTTATCTGTATCTTTAAAATATTTATTAATATTAGAATCAAGTTTTTCTGTTATTTTATCATATAGTTCTACATCTATTTCTTTACTATAATTCTCATTTAACTTATCAATATCAAAATAGTAAATAGTATCACAATTATTTCCTTTTGCAACTTCTAATAGTACTTCTAACATTTCACGAGATGTATAATCTTTAGCTGATGAAAAGAATATAATATTTGTTCCTTTTTCTAGTTTATTATAAATATCTTCTTTACTAATACTAGCCATTGGATTATCTTTTTCTATTTCTAAATTTTGTAATTTATATTTCTTTTTATTATATGTAATTTCTACACCATTATATTTTTCATATAATTTTTTAAATCTTGTAGCTTGAGAATTACATTCTTTATTTTTATTTTTTACTATTAAAAATGTAGTAATTCCTCCAGCTAATAACAATACAATTATTCCTATAATTATTATTTTCTTTTTCATACTATCACATCCTTTTTTATTATATCATAGTACTCTTTTTAACAAAAGAAAAAACAGTGTTTAAATTAACACTGTCTTATAATTATTTATTTGCTTCTTTTAATAATTCAACTACTTTTCTCATTTCAAGGTCATATTGAATCATTTCAATTCCACCAAATTGTTTTAAGAATTCATCTTTATCCATCTTGTATTCTTTAGAAAGTTTATCAGCTTCTTTATCAGCTTCTTCTTCTGAAACTTCTATTTTTTCAAGATTCATGATTTCTTCAAGCATTAATCTATAAAGTACATTGTTATATGCTTCTTTATCTAATTGTTCTCTTAAATCCTTTTCACTTGATTGAGTAAATTGATAATAAATATCTAAGCTAATTCCTTGCATTGCCATTTGTTGTTCAAAACGTTTAAGTAATCTATCTGTTTCTTCATCAACCATTTCTTGAGGAATATCTACTTCAACATTTTTAGCTACTTCTTCTAATAATGTATCAACATATTTATTCTCATTATCCATTTCTTTTTGGGCTTTGATTTCTTTTTCTATTTCTTTTTCAAGTTTTTCTTTTGAATCTACGCCTTCCATTCCTAAATCTTCAAAGAATTCTTCATCAAGTTCACGAGCTTGTTTTTGTTTAATTTCATGAAGTTTAACTTTGAATACAGCAGGAGCTCCTTTTAAAGTTTCTACACCGTAATCTTCTGGGAATACTACTTTGATTTCTTTTTCTTCTTCTGGTTTCATTCCGATAACTTGTTCTTCAAATCCAGGAATGAATGTGTTACTTCCTATTTCTAAAGAATAGTTTTCTCCTTTTCCACCATCAAAAGCTACTCCGTCTTTAAATCCTTCAAAGTCAATTATAGCTACATCGCCATTTTCAACTTTTCCTTCTTTAGTAACTAATTCTGTATAATCTTCTAATAAATGTCCAATTTGATGTTCAATTTCTTCTTTTGTTACTTTTACTTTTTCAGGTTTAACATTTAATCCTTTATATTTTTTTACAGTAACTTCTGGTTTTGTAATTATTTTAAAAGTAAATACTACCTTATCATCATCTAATTCTTTAATATCTACTGCTGGTGAAACAACTGGTAATAATTTACTTTCATCCATAGCTTTTGCATATGCAGTTTCAACTAAACTATTTGCTGCTTCTAAATATAATTCACCTTTACCAAATTTCTTTTCATAAACATTTCTTGGTACTTTACCTTTTCTGAATCCATCAACAGTTACTTTCTTTTGTGTTTTTTTCCAAGCTGCATCTATTGCTTTTGTCCATTCTTCTTTTTCAATTTTAATTTCCACTTCATGGACATTTGTCTTTTTTTCTTCTTTTTTTGACATACTATCCCTCCAACAAAACTTATTATATCTTAAAACCTCGTTTTCTACAAGAAAAACTTGTAGTAATTACACTATTTTACCATCCAAAATGTTGGTAATTTTCTTAAACCACTTTTTCCACTTGCTACTGGAGTATTTTTTATCTTATCGTTTATTACTAGTTCAGTAGAACTACCTCCATCCATATTAGCTGCATTATAAGCTTTACATCTTTCTAATATATTAATTAAATCTTTCATACTAGCTCCAAGACTTTTTGTACTTCTACCATCTATTACTAAGAATAGTACTATTTTATCTTTTCTTTGAGCAATTACTGTTCTAGGGGCTATACCCCAACCACCATTTCCTTCTACTATTGATGAGGCACCATCTTTTATCAGAAATGGTCCAAACTCTACTGCATCTCTTATTCCAATATTTATTGCTTCCTCTTTTGTATAATTTCCAAGTACTAGATTGTCATTTTTATCAAAACCAACTAGTCCTCCACCAATATCTGACTTTTTAAAATTACTTACTATTTTTCCATCTTTAATAACTAATCCGTGTGGAACAGCTCCATTACTACTCCATTCTGGATCATAGAATCCACTAGCATTAATCATTACTTTTGCATTGTTATCTTTTGAGACTGTAGTTATATATTCTCCTTTTTTACCTAAATATTTAGAGGTGGCTACTTTAACCCTTGATGGATCATATATGGCTACTAAATAACCTTTATATGTGTTTTCATTTATATCTATCACTTTATAAAGTTTTTTTTCTTTATTATCAAGTATTTCTTTATCTAAATCAAAGTCTTTCTCTTTTGTTTCTTTAACTGTAGTATCTTCAATTACTTTATTGCTATTCATTACTTTTTTAATCGTTTTATCACTGTATAGAAAGGTTGCTATAAACTGATGAGATTTTGTTGTCATAGCTGTTGTAATTAATGTATCTCTAAAATATTTAATTGGTCCATATAAAAGAAAAACTACTACTATCATACATATAAAAAATGTTAAAAATGTAAATTTTAAGAATTTCTTTTTCATATTATCATTCCCTATTATTTATATTATATATCTAAATGTTTTTATAAACAAACAAATTGTGGTATAATAGCAACTAGTTGGGGGAATATATCATGGAGAAGTATGGTTTTAATTTAGAACAAATTCGTGAAAAAAGAGATAGACTTAAATCTCTTATACTTTATGGTAAATTTTCTGGTGAAGAACTAGAAACTATTTCTTCTTCAATTGATGCATGCGATTCAATCTTAAGAAATTTTGAGGATGAAGAAGAAATAGATCCTGATAACATTTCAAGAAATATGCTTTTAGATGATTTAAAAGAGTTTGTTACTGATGATGATTATAATGATGAGAATAAATTTGTGAGAAACAATGTGTGCAGTCTTTTATCTAAACTAATTTGTAAGAAAGATTCTAATTATTCTTTTACTGAACTAAATTTAACTAATGAAGAAGCTGTAGAACTAGTTGGGGATATGATTAAAGCAAAACTTGGTATGAATCATTACAATATTTTTAAAAATTTATTTATAAAACAGAAAGACCATGTAGAATTTACTGATATCTTTTCATCATCATTAATTGTCTTGCCAAGTACAAGAGAAGCATATTCATTAATACATAATCATCCTGATATAGCTAAAGCTAGTGATTTAGCACATGAAGCTGGTCATTACTTTTCATCAAATATATCTAAATCAATAATGTTAAATTATTCTGTTTTAGATGAAGTTGAATCTATTTTCTATGAATTACTATTTATTGATTTTTTAATAGATGAAAATATTAACAGGGATGATGCTAAAGCATTGTTTTCTGAATTAATTACAAGTTCCATTCAAAGAGCATATATACTTAATATGGAATTTAATTATCCAATGTATAAACTTAATTCAATAAGAGACTTTAAAGTAATGGCTAATAAATATGATTTATATAATATAACAGAAATATTTAATTCAAAAGATTTATTAAACTGGATAAATATTTATAATAATGAAAATCCATTTATGTATGTATATTCATTCATAATAGCTTTAGAGTTTTATGAACAATATAAAATTAATAGAAATAAAAAAGCTGTTGTTTCTAAATATGAAAAATTTATTTCTCAAATAGGAAGTATTCCAGATTTTAGACTTGCTAGTTGTGTTTCAAGAGATTATATTGGTTTTGAAGGATTTAAAACATTAAGAAAATATAAAACAAAATATGTAAAATAAAAGAAGAACTTAGTTCTTCTTATTTTATTATTAAATAAATAATTAATCCTATTAGTATAAAGAATAGAATGTTCCATAAATATCTAAATTTATTATACCAACTTGTATGATTATCTTCTTCTATATATTTAGTTATATTAGATACAAATTTTTTATTGTTAGACTTATATTTCTTTGGAATAAATTTTTTTGATTCTTTTATCTTATCCGACAGCTTTGTGAAATCATCTAATTCTAATATATATCCTTCTTTTACAAATTCACTGATTATTTGTTTTTGATGATCATTATTATGTTCTTTATATTTTGAAAGTCTAGCAGCAGCAATTACTGGTTTATCATATTTTAATGCACCTAATATACTTCCTACTCCACCATGAGTAATAATTAATTTTGCTTCTTTCATTAGCGAGTCTAATTTCTTTGATGAACAATAATCAAATATTTCCATATTATCTGATTTATATTTTGTATATCCAGCTTGAACTACTACCTTCTCTTTAATATTTTTATTTTCTATTTCTTTATCAATAGCTTTTAATAATCTTTTAAAACTTTTATCTTGTGTTCCTAGAGTAACTAATATCATTAGAAAATCCAACCTCCAAACTCAGAATTTGGATAAAGTTCTTGCATACTTTTCCATTGTACTATAAATTTATCGGCTATTGGATAAATTAATTTACCAGTAATAGTTTTTGTATTTATATTGGCAAATGTTTCTATATATATAATTCTACTTCCAAATATTTTTGCAATGTAACACATTGGTCCAGCTGTATGAGTACCTGTTGTTACTACATAATCAGGATGTATTTTAAAGAATAAATAAACAGATTTAAAGCAATTAAATAATAACTTAAAAATATATGTAAATGGATGATCTTTTGTACCATATACTAAATAACTTATTTTACCTTTATATTTTTCTTTTAAATCTAAATTAGATTTTGTTTTTTCTGTAACTATATAATAATTATATTTTTCGAAACAGTCACTTAATTTCATTAATTCTGTTAAATGTCCACCTGTACTTGAAATGAATAATACTCTCTTTTTCATACAACTTCACTTCCTTTATTTTGATTGTTCTAATAATTCTATCCAGTCTTTTGAAACGACATCCGATTTAAATTTTTCTATGCTTTTTTTTGCATTTTTTCCTAACTTTTTTCTTGCCTCTACATCTTCTATTAAATCTCTTATTTTTTGTTTATAAGCTTCCTTATTTCTATTCTTTATAAGATATCCATTAAATCCACTATCAATAATTTCATTTGCTCCTTCAGCAGATGAGAATGCTATACATGGTAAACCTACACTCATTGCTTCGATTAAAACAAGACCGAATGATTCAGTATGTGATGTCATTAAATATATAGATGACTTTTGTAATAAATCAAATATATAATCTTTTTCTCTAAAGCCATGTAGTGTTACTTTATCAGATAAATTATTATCTTTAACATACTTCTTAAGTTTTTCTTCTTCATCACCAGAACCAATAATATCTAGTTTCCAATCTTTATATTCACTACTAATATCTTTAAATATTTCTAGTAAATCATCATAACCTTTTTCTTCAGATAATCTTCCTACTGAAATAAGTCTTTTTTCTTTTAGTAGTGATGATTTTTCTGGAATATCTTCTATTACATTTGGAATATATACACATTTACAATTCTTTTTTTTCATCTTTTCGCTATAAAAATCATTTAATGATTCTGATACTAATACTAAGTAATCAAGTTTTCTGCATGATCTTATTATTTTTCTTGCATAATCCATATTTCCATGGTGATGATTATGTTCCCATCCTATTTTTAGAGTATTTTCCCTTTTTACTTCTCCAAGCCACTCATTAAATATGTCTCTTGTAGAAATAATAATGTCACTATCACATGATTCAATAAATTTAACTGTTTCACTCTTCCTTTTATAAAGTATTTTTATTGATCTTGTTCCTTCTTTTATAATGTTTTTTATATTATGTTTTTTTATTGCTTCTTTAAATTCTTTTTTATTTGGAACATCATCAAGTAAATACTTAATTTTTACTTTCTTATTAATATAAAATTTAGGCTTATCATAAAGTTTATACACAGTAGCTATTTCTACTTCATATTTATCTACTAACATATTTGCAAGTGACGCTACTGATCTTTCTATTCCACCAAACCCTAAATGAAGTGATATAATTGTTACTTTTTTCATTATTTTAATCATTCCTTCTATAGAATATCTTCCTTTTATAATTATATACTAAATTATATTTATGGTCAAAAAAAAGGATAAATATTGATAATTTATCCTTAATCTAAAATATTTTTTAATACTATTGTTTTTGTTCTAGACATTTCTTTTAGTGTAGTAGATATTCCTTCATTTCCAATTCCTGAATATTTCCATCCACCAAAAGGCATTTCTGCTGAACGATAGAAACTTGCACCATTAATAACTGCTCCACCTACCTCTAGGCTATTTGCTACTTTTAATGCATTTTTCATATCTCTTGTAAATATTGCTCCACATAATCCATAATTTGAATTATTAGCAATTTCAATAGCTTCATCAATGTTTTCAAAAGTACAAACTGGAATAACTGGACCAAATATTTCCATGTCCTTCATAACATCCATGTCTTTTGTAACATAATCAATTATTGTAGGTTCAAAGAAAGCTCCCTTTCTTCTTCCACCTATTGCAATTCTTGCTCCTGCTTTAACAGTTTCTCTTACTTGTTCTTCAACTTTTTTAGCAGCATCTTCACTTATTAAGCAACCAATGTCAGTATCTTCTCTTTCAGGATAACCTACTTTTAATTTTGATATTTTTCCTATTGCTCTATTAATAAATTCATCTTTAATATCTTTATGTATTAAAAATCTTTTACTTGCGCAACATACTTGACCAGTATTATAAAGTCTACCCCAAATAATTTCATTAGTAGCTAAATCAATATCTGCATCTTTATCAACAATAAATGCATCATTTCCACCTAATTCAAGCATTACGTGAGCTAAATTCTTTGAAGCTTTTTCCATTACTTCTTTTCCTACTTCAGTTGATCCTGTTACGCTTATTAAGCTAACATCTTTATTTTCAGCAAGTGCTGTTCCTGTAACACTTCCTCTTCCTGATACACAATTTATTACACCAGCTGGAATACCAGCTTCATCTAGTAATTCACAATATCTATGTAGAGTTAATGGGTTACATGTAGAAGGTTTTACAATTACTGAATTTCCCATTATTAAAGCACTTGGTACTTTTTGTCCAAATAAATCACTTGGGAAATTAAATGGAATAATACAAGCTACTACACCTAATGGTTCTTGAACTGTATATTGTATTGTCTTTTCTTGACCAGGTTCAGTTCCAGCTGGTATTACATTCCCATATTCATGTTTTGCTTTTTCTACATATCCATGAACAAATAATTTTATATTAGATATTTCTGCTCTTGCTTCTTTTATTGGTTTTCCTGTTTCATTACATAAAAGAGTTGCAAGTTCTTCCTTGTTTTCTTCTACTAAATCAACAAACTTGTAAAGAATTTCTCCTCTTTTATACATTGGAACTTTTTTCCAATCTTTTTGAGCCTCTTTAGCTATTGTAACAGCCATACTTATATCTTCAATTGTTGAATTAGGTACTGTATCAATTACTTCTCCTGTTGCAGGGTTAATAACTTCAACATTTTCTCCTCTTGAAGCATCAATTTTTCTACCACCTATTAGATTCTTCATTTATCCTCCTTATTCTTTTCCAAATCCGGTAAAGGATAACATTAATCCACCGCATGAATTTGCTGAATTTTCACTATAACCATATTCACCAAATGTAAACACAACAATAAATGGTACTCCTTTTGCCTCTCTAACTAATTGTTTATGTACTTCTTCTAGTCTATTTCCTATTCCTAGTTTTCTTCCCCCACAATGAACTAAAATATATCCAGCAGGTTCTGTTGATAAACTCTTTCTAACTTTCTTTAGTGCTTCACCTGTTGAATCAATCAATTCATCTACAGTTGCTTCCATTTGAATTACAGTAGTTCCAGGTACAAGTTTGTTTCCTAGATTCATTGTATTATTATTATTTCCAACCATTGGATGACGAATCAAAGTTAAGTTTCCTACTTGATCTTTTACTCCAAGTGGTTTTCTTATTGAAGCAACTAGAAGATTAGTCCCACGTAACTCTTCTGGTCTTTTTCCAATCCATTTTCCATATTTTTCTAGTGATTTTTCACCATCTATTGATACTAAATTTCTATCATCTTTTACTTCGTTAATAATTCCCATATTTTTTGTTTCACGATAAGCTCCTGTGTATTCAGTTATTATATCGCTAGGAGTATAAAAGAACGCTACTGCTACTCCGTCTGAGAATACTTTTTCATTACATATTATTTTCCATTTCCCTTCAACTGAATCATCAGCTGCACTTCCTCCAAAGAATGGAACTCTTCCAATTACATCCTGAATTCCCATTAAATAATCTTCTTCTTCTTTTGGAGATGCTACCATATAGAAATAGTTTGGTGCAATTGTCATTCCAGCATTTTTTACTGCTTCCAACGCAACTTTTCTACCAACTTGTCTTGCATCTTTTCCAGCTTCGTGTGATGCAACACCTACTGTTAAATTAACATCTGCCATACTCATCATTGTTGCATATCCATTTTCTCCTGCAACAATTCCTTCAGGAACCATAACTGCTCCTGCTGATGTGCATCCAATAATTGGAATATCACTTAAGCTTCTTGCTCCTCTAACTACTTCTTTTATATTTGATTTGCAAGAAGTAAATAAGAAACCTATTTTTGAACTACTTCCTATTAAAGCATTTTTTGTTGCCATAGCTCCAGCTGTAAAGCTATCTTCATTCATGCTATATCCTACTTTTGTTCTTAACATGTAACTTCACCTCTTTTATCTATTCATATGCTTCTTCATATAAAGCAAGTAAATCACTTTCTGATACTTTTCTAGGATTTCCTCCAGTACAAACATCGTTTAATGCTTGATGTGCTAATTTTGGAAGGTCTTCTCTTTTAATTCCTATTTCTTTTAATGTTTGAGGTATTCCTACTCTTATTGCTAGATTTTTAACAGCATCTGCAACTTTATTAACAGCTTCTTCATCTGATAAGTTTTCCATATTTAAACCTATTGCTCTTCCCATATTTCTAAATAATTCTGGACATATTTTTCCATTAAATCTTAATACATGTGGAAGAAGTAAGGCATTTGCTAAACCATGTGGAGTATCATAGAATGCTCCAAGTGAATGTGCCATTGAATGAACTATTCCAAGTCCAACATTTGAGAATCCCATTCCAGCAATATATTGTCCATAACCAACATTATCAATTGCTTTAGGATCTTTTTCGTTTACGGCTTTATCAAGATTTTTATATATTAATGCCATGGCATTTAAATGAAACATATCTGTCATTAACCATGCAGCTCTTGTAGTATAGCCTTCCATTGCATGTGTTAGTGCATCCATACCAGTTGATGCAGCTAAGCTCTTTGGCATTTTTTCCATTAAATCTTGATCAATTATTGCAACTATTGGTATATCATGTGGATCAACACATACCATTTTCTTAACATTGTTTGTATCAGTAATTACATAATTAATTGTAACTTCTGCTGCAGTACCTGCAGTTGTTGGAAGTGCTATTGTTGGCATTCCTGGATTTCTTGTTTTTGCAACTCCATCAAGTGAAACAATATCATAATGTTCAGGATTTCTCATAACGATACTAATTGCTTTTGCAGTATCTATTACACTTCCTCCTCCAACAGCTATAATTACATCTGTTTCACTTTCTCTACATTTGTCTATTCCTTCTTGTACATTTTCTATTGTTGGGTTTGGTTTTATATTGTCATATATTTCATAACTAAAATTTGCATTATCAAGTACATCTGTAACCATTTTTGTTACTCCTGCACTAATTAATGCCTTGTCTGTGACTAAAAAAGCTTTATTAAATTTTTTTTCTTTTAACTCAGATACTATATCTTTTCTAGCACCACGCCCAAAATAAGATGTAGGATTTAATATAATTCTATTTCCCATATCTATACCTCCCTATTATTCTAATTTAAATTATAACATATCTTTTTTTCTAAATAAATAATATTTCAAAAAAAAAGATTTACGTTAGTAAAATCTTAATCTTATTTTAATGTGTCTGTTGATTTACTATTTAGGGATAAATCAGCTTTTCTTCCATCTTTCATAGCGAAATATCCAGCTGCTGCTATCATTGCAGCATTATCAGTACAATATTTCATTGGTGGAAAAGATAACTCTACGTTCATTTCATTACATAGTTTTTCTATTTCTTCTCTTAAACCTTTATTAGCAGCAACTCCTCCTGCTACTATAAGGTTTTTAATATTATTCTTTTCTATAGCTTTTCTTGTTTTATTAACAATTTCTGAAACAGCTACTGTTTGAAATGAACAAGCTAAGTCTTCTTTTCTTATTTCGTTTCCTCTTTGTTCTTCATTATGAACTAAGTTTATTACTGCGCTTTTTAGTCCGCTGAATGAAAAATTATATGAATCATCTTTTAATGGTACTGGTAAATTATATGTACATTTACCAATATGGGCTAGCTTATCAACTTTAGGTCCACCTGGATATTCTAAGTCAAGAACTCGAGCTACTTTATCGTAACATTCTCCAACTGCATCATCTAGTGTTCCACCTAGTTTTTCAAAGCTATAGTGCTTATCCATCTTAATTAATTCTGTATGACCTCCACTTACTACTAGTGCAAGAAGTGGAAATTTTAATTCTGATACCAAACTATTAGCATAAATATGTCCTGCAATATGATGTACAGGAATTAGTGGCTTATCAAATATAAATGATAATGTTTTTGCTGCTTCAACACCTACTAGTAATGAACCAATTAAGCCTGGTCCATAAGTAATTGCTATTGCATCAATATCATCAAATGTCATTTTTGCTTCATTTAAGCATTCTTCTATTACGAATGTAATATTTTTTACATGGTTTCTACTTGCAATTTCAGGAACTACTCCACCATAGTCTTTATGAATATCAATTTGACTAGATATTATTGTAGCTATTTCTTCAGTTCCATTTTTAATAATTGAACAACTAGTTTCATCACAACTACTTTCTATTCCTAAAATATAAGTATCTTTCATCCTAACCACCTATCTTTCTAAACATCAATATACCATCTATACCATTGTAGTATCCTTTTCTTATTCCTACTTTTTCAAAACCAAATTTTTCATATAGTTTTATAGCAGGAGTATTATCTATTTTAACTTCAAGTGTCATTTCTAAATTATTATTATCAATTAAATATTTTAATAACTTAGAAGCAACACCTTTTCTTCTTTCTTCTTTTAATACTTCAAATTGGTTGATTTCTATTCTATCATAAATCAAACTATAATATAAGTATCCAATTATATTATTATCTTTTTTATAAACAATAAAATTAGCAAAAGGGTTGTTTTTTAATTCTTTATCCACAAAATCTGTGGATAAAAGATTATTTTTAGAAATTTTATCCACTTTTTCAATCATTATTATTCTTCTTTTCCTCAGCTTCTGTTAATTTTAAGTAATCAGGATTAACAACATGTGGATTAATTTTTTCTCTATCTTTATATTTTTCCACAATTTTTAATATATCTGGTTTATACTCTACTTTTTCATATGGTATATCAATTTCATCATTTGTAATTATACAAAAATCTTTTGAAAGTTTATTTATTTCTTCAAATAAATCATCTAACTTTATATGACAATCTTTTAAAATTACATTGTCATTATCATAAATTGCAGAATAAACATAATTTCTTCTAGCATCTAGTAATGGTATTTTAACTTTATCATTATTAACAGAAGTAGCCATTGCTTCTAGACTACTAATTTTTGTTATATCTTTATTTAATCCCCATGCATATGTTTTAGCAATAGTAATTCCTACTCTTATTCCAGTAAAAGAACCTGGACCATTTACTACGATAATTTTGTCTATATCATTTGGCTTTAGGTTTGCTTCATCAAACATTTCTGAAATTTTTTTTAAGGTAATTCTGGATAGATCATTATCCATTTGTTCAGTAATGCTTGCAACTAGCTTTCCTTCTGAAACTATTCCTGAATATAAAAAACTTGAAGATGTATCTATGTAAAGATATCTCATAGAGATGCCTCACATAACTCTTCATATTTTTTTCCATGTGGATAAATACTTATAATTCTTTTTTCTTCACCAATTATTTTAAATTTGATATCAAGTCTTTGATCAGGTAAATAATCTTCTATAGATTCAGACCATTCTATAATACAAATACCACCTTTTTTATAGTATTCTTCTAGTCCAAGATCATCAGCTTTACCATCTAATCTATATACATCCATATGATATAAAGGCATTTCTCCTGAAGTGTATTCTTTTATTATATTAAAGGTTGGAGAAGTAACACTTTCTTTTACTTCAAGTGCTTCAGCAAAACCTTTTGTAAAAACTGTTTTTCCACTTCCTAAATCTCCATCTAAACATATAACCATATTCTTAAACTTCTCAGATTCAAGATTTTGAGCTAATTCTATTGTATCGTCTTCACTGTACGATGTAATTTTATAATTCATATTCTATCACCACTCTTATTATAGCCAAAAAAAAATTCTTTAACAACATTAAAAGTTATTATTTACATATTTTTACTTTTTAAGACAAAAT
>DLOU01000009.1 GCA_002477275.1 Caryophanales bacterium UBA7476 | reverse complement strand
CTATATATATCATACAAGGATTTATGAAATTAAAAGAAAAAATTGGTAAAATTTTAAAAGATATTTTTAATATATTAAAGAACTATCCAGTTACTTTGATATTAATATTTTTATGTACACTTTTCTTTGCAATATTTTTAGATACAAAAGTATTTAGTAATAATATTTTAATTAATGTGTTTTTACTTTTTGTACCACTTATTTTAGGCTCTTTTTCAGTAGAAGTATATATTGATAAGAAAAAGAAATTTAAATATATTATGTTTTTTGTTGTATTAGTAATTTCATCACTTTTTTTAGTTTTTTACAATAAAAGTCATGGCTTAAGTCGTGAGTATTTTTACAGAATCTATATTACTTATAATATAATCTTAAGTATTTTTTCACTATTTATTCTTTATAGAAAGAGTGAACTAACTATAGAACGTTATTACATTCAAGTTTGTTTTAATATGTTTAAAGTATCAATTGTTTATTATGTTTTATCTTCTGGAATAATGATGCTTACTTCATTATTTAGTTTTCTAATTCTTGGAGAAGAAGCTTTCTCTTTAATTTGGAGAGTAATGCTTATAGTAGTTGGTCTTGTATATTTTCCTGGTATAATAGTTTCACTTATTAATAAAGATGAAAAAATTATTGGTTTTGTAAGAGTTATTGTTAAATATATAATGACTAGTTTACTAATACTTGCATTCTTAATTATATATGTTTATATGTTAAAAATACTTATTTTATGGCAAATACCTTCTAATCAAATATTTAGAATACTTGCTACATTATTTGTTTTAGGACTTCCTATTTGGACACTTTGTTATAACTTTAAAGATGAAAATGATCTAATAGATAAAATAAATAAAAAATTACCAATATTATTTATTCCATTTATATTTTTACAAATATATTCAGTAGGAGCTAGAATAATTCAAAATGGTTTTACTATATTTAGATATTTATGTGTAATACTTGTTATTTTTGAAGTTATTTATATAGTTTTATATATTATTGATAAGAAAAAAATATATTATATGTTTATGGTTTTAAGTGCATTAATTATTATTTCAACTTTAGTTCCGAGTATTAATATGTTTGATGTTTCATATAGAAGTCAAACAAATAGAATTAATAAATTATTAGAAAAAGGTGATTTATCTAGTAAAGAAATAGTTAAGTTAAATAGTTCATATGTATATTTATCTACTTATAAGAGTGGAGAAAAATATTTTGAAAATAGGTTTACTAAAGAAGAACAAAAAAGTATTGAAAAATATATTGATAGTTCAGATTTAATTTCACATAAAGAATTATATTTTACTAGTGAAGTTGATAATCCAATAATAAATGTTAGTGGTTATAAGACTATACAAGATTTTGATGAATATTATTCATTTGAAGTAGCAAATAATACTAATAAATATGTTATAAATGATGAAGAGTATAACTTATCTAAGTTATTTAAACGTTACTATAATCATAATGATAACTTTAAAGAATATTTCAATAAGAATAATGAAGTTGTTGTTGATTCAAATACAAAGATTATTATTACTTATATTAGTTTTTCTTATGATGGAGAAATGAAATATTGTTCTTTAAGAGGTTATGTATTAAAAAAGTAAAACAGATTATTTAAATCTGTTTTTTCTATGTTATAATATTTTTAATAGAGGAGGATTTTATGGAAGAATTTACTGATGGGGTTATTAAATTTATTACTAGTAAAAATTTGATTGTTTCGCTTGCTATTATTCTTGTTGGAATGATTGTTTATAGTATTGTAAAAAGTATGATTAGTAGAGCTAGTGATAGAAAGGTAAAAAATGATGAAATAAGTAAGAAAAGAAAAACTTATTTAAGATTATTTAATAGTGTATTTAAATATATAGTTATACTAATTGTATGTGTTTTAGTTTTACAAGTATATGGTATAAATGTTACATCTATTATAGCTGGACTTGGAGTTGTTTCAGTTATAGCTGGACTTGCCTTACAAGATGCTTTAAAAGATATAATTATGGGATTTAATATTATTGTAGATGAATATTTTAGTGTAGGAGATATATTAAAAATTGGTGATGTAGAAGGTAAAGTTATTGTTCTTGGTTTTAAGTCTACTAAGATACTAGATATTTATACTGGAAATATGTTTACTATTTCTAATAGAAATATAAGTGAAGCACTAGTTATTTCAAAAGATGTTTATATTGATGTTCCACTTCCTTATGAATTAAAACTTACTCGTGTAGAAAAAGTAATGGAAACAATTATAAATGAAATTAAAGAACTTGATAGTGTAGAAGATGCTAAATATTTAGGACCAGCTTTATTTGATTCTTCAGCAATCAATTACAAGATTAAAGTGGTTGCTAAAAGTAGTATTAAAATGCAAACAAAAAGGGATGCTTTAAGAATAATAAAACTAACACTTGATAAAAACAATATTGATATACCATATACACAAATTGATATACATAATAAGTAGGATATATGATATTAAATGTTAGTGGTAGAACTGATATAGTTGCTTTTTATTCAGAATGGTTTATTAATAGATATAGAGAAGGGTTTGTAGATGTTAGAAACCCTTTTAATAACAAGTTAGTTAGTAGAATAAATTTTGATGATGTTGATATGATAGTGTTTTGTACTAAGAATCCTCTTCCAATTATTCCATATTTAAAAGAGATAGATAAACCAATATTATTTCAAGTAACTCTTACTGGTTATGATAAAGATATTGAACCTAATGTTATAGATAAAACTAAGATAATTGAAGGAATAAAAGAAGTAAGTAATATAATTGGAAAAGATAATGTTAATGTGAGATATGACCCAATATTTATTAGTGATAAATATAATAGAGATTATCATGTTAAAGCTTTAAAAAAGTTATGTAATTTACTTGATGGATATATAAGTAAAGTTATTATTTCTTTTATAGATGATTATAAAAATGTTAGGAAAAATCATAAAGATATAGGATTTAGAGATTTTGTAGAAGATGATTATAGAACTATTGGTACAGAGTTTTCAAAAATAGCTAAAGAAAAGAATATAGTTATTCATACATGTTTTGAAAAAAGAACACTTGAAGAATATGGGTTAAAAAGAGATGATTGTGTTTCTCATACTCTTGCTTTTAAAATGACTGGTAAAACAGGATTCAAAACATGGAAAGCACGTGGAGAAGGCAATTGTAAATGTGTAGAAATGGTAGATATTGGAGTGTATAATATTTGCAAGCATTTCTGCAGGTATTGTTATGCTAATTTTGATGAAAAAAAAAGTAATAGAGAATATGAAAAAACATAATCCTAATTCATCACTTTTAATTGGTGAATTAGAAAAAGATGATGTTATAAAAGTTAGGAAGTGATTATATGTTATTTATTGAGTATCCTAAATGCTCAACTTGTAAAAAGGCAAAGAAATATTTAGATGATAAAAACATAAAATATGAAGACAGAAATATTGTGATTGATAATCCGACAAAAGATGAGTTATCAAGTTGGATAAAAATGAGTTCTAAAGACATAAATAAATTTTTTAATACTAGTGGACTTAAATATAGAGAACTTAATTTAAAAGATAAGTTAAAAGAAATGAGTGATTTAGAAAAAATAGAATTATTATCAAGTGATGGAATGCTTGTTAAAAGACCTATTATTGTTTCTAATGATAAAGTACTTGTTGGATTTAAAGAAAGTGAATGGGAGAGTTTAGTATGAGTAATTTAAAGTTTTATAGAAATAAAAATGATAAAACTAATTTTATTGTTTCAAATGGGGATTTAGTTAAAGAAGGAGAATATATAGAACTTAAAGCAAATAGTGTAGATGCAGCAGTAGAAAAACATGTTCCTGTTTATGAAGTTATTGGAGATAAAATAAAAGTTACTGTTGGAAGTACAATTCATCCTATGCTTGAAGAACACTATATAATGTGGATAGCTCTAGTTAATGATACTGAAGTAAAAATGGTTAAACTTAAACCATCAGATGATCCTGTAGCTACTTTTCCTTATGTAAAAGGTTCAGAAATTTATGCTTATTGTAATCTACATGGTTTATGGAAAAATGATGTAGAATAGGAGAAAATATGAAAATAAATAAAGTAATGATTTCAAAAGAAACAGTAGAAAGAGATATAGATGACTTTGTTCAAAACGAATGTAGTAATTCAATTATAAATCGAATAGTTTTACTTGATGGGATTAGTGATTTTACTTTTGATAGTGTAATATTTAATGATATAGATTTTACCAATATTGAATTAGATTCTATTAGTATGGTTGATGTTATATTTAATAATTGTGATCTTTCTAATCAGTCATTTGATAAAGAAATGCTTACAAGAGTTGAGTTTAATAACTGCAAACTTATTGGAACTACTTTTATAGATTCATCCCTTAAGGATGTTATATTTAATGAATGTGTTTGTAGGTATACTAATTTTTCTACATCTAATATTGAACGTTTATCAATTAGAAATTCTGATTTTACTGAAAGTAGTTTTATTGAGCCTGAAATAAAAAGTATAGAATTCCTTGATACTAATTTAACTAAATGTGAATTTATTCATTCTAAACTAAAAGATGTAGATTTTTCTACTTGTAATATTAATGGTATAGTTTTTGATACATATTCATTAAAAGGAATAGTTGTTGATAGTTTTCAATGTGCATCTTTAGTTGGAATATTAGGTATTAAAGTAAAATAAAAAGATAGAGTAATCTATCTTGATTCAATTATAAGTTTTATAGCAGTTCTTTCTTCTCCTTCTATAGTGATATCTCCAAATGCTGGAATACATACTAAGTCTTTTCCAGAAGGAGCGATGAAACCTCTTGCTATTGCTACTGCTTTAATTGCTTGATTAAGAGCACCTGCACCTACTGTTTGTATTTCTACAGTTCCTTTCTCTCTAAAAACATTCGCAAGAGCTCCTGCAACACTACTTGGATTAGATTTTGATGAAACTTTAAGTGTTTCCATTGTTATAATCATTCCTTTCTTGTTAAAATATATGTATTAATAAAAAAATAATTCTTATTTTGAGGTGAGAAAATGAAAAAATTAGCTAGAAATAGTTTTTTTGTTGTTATAATTACAATTCTTTTACTTTTTTTGATGCTTAGAAAAGATTATAAAACAATAGTAGAAGCAATAGTAAATTCTAATAAATTATTTCTTTTATTAGCACTTGTTTTTTATTTTTTTTCCTTTGCAATAGACTCTTTTTCATTTTATATGATTATTAGAAGATATACACATAATTATTCTTATTCTAATACTTTGAAACTTAATATAATGACAAAATTTTTTAATGGAGTAACACCACTTTCTACTGGTGGACAACCCTTACAAATATATGAATTATATAAGAATAAAGTTAAACTTGATGATTCAGCTAATATAGTTGTACAATTCTTTATTATTTATCAAATTGCAGTAGTTATTTTTTCAACTATAGCTATAATTTTTAATCATATATTTCATATATTTGTGAAAAATTTATTTGTAAAAAAACTAGTTATACTTGGATATATAATAAATTTAGTTGTTCTACTAATATTATTTTTAATTAGTTTTAATAAAGATTTTAATTTTAAAATAATTAACTTTTTTATAAATATACTTTCTAAATTACACATAGTAAAAGAAAAGAAAAAAACTATCGAAAAATGGAGAAAGAAATGTGATAATTTTTATAAAAGTGCTATGACATTGAAAGAGAATCCTAGTATATTAATTTATGGAACACTTCTACAGATTCTTCAATTAATAGTTTTATATTCAATTCCATTTATAATATCAAAATCAATTATGAAAACTACTGATTTAACATTTATTACTTCAATAGTAACTTGCACTTATGTTAATTTAATTGGAAGTTATATTATTATCCCAGGTGCATCTGGTGGTATAGAGTATGGCTTTATAAAATTATTTTCTAATTTCTTTGTAGAACCATTTATTTTATCTATTACAATATTGTGGAGATTTACTACATATTATTTTCCAGTTATACTGGGAGCTGTTTTCTTTAATATAAAAAAGAAAGATATTTCGGATGATATACTTGATAAATAATTAAATTTAGGGTTATAATTTTATTGTGAAGGACAGAGGGTTAGAATGACAAATACAGAATTTATAGAAGTAATGAAATTAATGCAATTAGAAGATAAAGATATATATGGTAACAGTTATACTTTTGATAATGGCAAGGTAATTGTTTCCGGAAAAATACCTAGAGTAATGGTTCAAGAACTTGCTTTGGAAGACTCTAGATTTGAAAACTTTATGAAACAATTATCCCCAAAAGATGGGGATAAAAAATATTTATCTAAATTTACTTTATATACAAAAGAAGAACTTATAATATTTCTTCTTTCAATAGATGATTTTTGTTTAAAAGAAAAAACAGGTCTTGTTGGAAATAGTAAAGATCAATACAATGATATTTTATCTGAAATAGTTAAAGACTTAATGAGTAGGGTAAAACTTGATGTATCTATTATTAACTGGATTAGAAGTAATCAAAAAGTTAATTCTATGAATTTTAAAACATTAGAAAGAATGAATAAAAGACCATTATTCAAAACTAAAAAGAGCGTTTATGATCAGAATTTTAATGATAATATAAGAAGAAATATTGATAATTATGATACCTCAGTTAATCCTTATTTACTTAGTGAAAATTCTTTTAAAAAGATAGATGAAATATTAGAAAATGTAGATATAAATATAGATATTATTGGTGATAATGGAGTATCACTAGAGATAGTAGCAAAGGATACTAAGAATAAAGTTAAATATATAAGAGATAAAAGTCTTTTGTCTTTTGAAGTTACATATGTTGATCATGATGATTCTACTGTTATATTTACTCATAAATATACTGAAGAAGCTGAGAATATAACTATTAATAGAGATGGTAAGAAAACTATTTTTAATTTAACTACAGGATCAATAAATGTAAATGGATATGAGGAAGCTGATAAAGATAATAAATATAAAGAAAAAGTTTATGAGGTAGTACTTACTGCAACTGTTTATGCTACTAATGTGACTGAAGATAATATGTTAAAGAAAAAAACATATTCTAAAAAATAAAGTGATTTTTGTATATTTGGAATTAATCATTTAATTAAAACTACAAATTGCTTAGGTGAAATTTGTAGTTTTTTGTTTGCTTTTTTTTCTAATTTTTAAAATTGGTCTTTTGATTAATAAATTTTTTTATTATATAACATCACTACTTCCAAAAAAAGAAGGAGATGATGTTATGGAAGATAAAGAAGAAAAAGAATTTTTTACTTGTAGATATGATATAGCTTTTAAAGAGATATTCATGAAAGAGGAGAATAAAGATATTTTAACTGCTCTTATTGAAAGTATACTTAATATTAAAATAAAAGAAATAACATATCTAAACTTAGAAAAGAATAATGGAAATGTTTATGTTAGAAGAAAACATTTTGATTTTCATGTAAAAACAGAAAAACAGAATATTCATATAGAAGTGAATAATTATCTTGAAGATTATGTAAAACCAAGAAATATGGCATTTATTTGTAATACTTATTCAAGAGAAGTATTAAGAGGAGATGAGTATGATGAAAATACTGAATTTATTCAGATTAATCTTACATATAAAATGATTAATGAGTATAAAATAAAAAATAAGTTTCATGATGAAAAAGATTTAAGAGTGTATAAAATAAGAGATGAATCTGGAAAAAACTTTGTTAATAACTTTACTATATATGAATTTAATATGGATTATTATCTTAATTTGTGGTATTCTAAAAATGAAAAAGAGATAGATAAATATAAGTATTTGATTATGCTTGATTTGAAACCTAATGAATTAGGTAAGTTATCAAAGAAAGATAAGGTGATAAATAAGTATATGGAAGAAGTAGAAAAAATAAATGAAGATCCAGAATTTTATGAATATATTAGTGCGGAGGAAGACAATAGAAAAATAGAGAACTCAATAAGAACACAATATAGGAATGAAGGAAGAGAAGAAGGAAGGATAGAAGGAATAAAAGAGAATACTATAAAAGTAGCAAAAAAATTTAAAGAAAATGGAGTTTCGCTAGAGATAATTTCTAAGTCAACTGGTCTTTCTATAGAAGAAATAGAAAAGTTATAGAAAAATTAATATTTTATAAATACTAAGTATAAGCAATGTAAAATGTTTATACTTTTTTATTTATAAGGAAAGTGCGTTTAATCAAAAAAAATAATTGACACGCAAACGTTTGTATGATATATG